>CAYUFL010000014.1:0-37063 GCA_964444065.1 uncultured Lachnospiraceae bacterium | reverse complement strand
AATGATTCTCTCGACCAAGAAGAAACAAGATGTACAGATGTCTTAATGACGTCATTTGATAAGAAGCAAAAAGGAACCCGAGTGATCGGGTTCCTTTTTTACGTTTATTTTACTAACGTATATGTCAATAAAACCGAAATATAGTTTGCTGGGTAAACATATATCGATTGCTCTCAGAAATTGATTGAGTTGCATTTTATGTGAAAAACAGATATACTGTTTACAATATATGACTGAAAAGAGCGATTCTTCCAGTACTGAAACAGGAGGATTTGATTGAGCAGATGGCAAAAAGTGTTTTCTTTGATTCTTTGTCTGTTATTGTGCAGTAACATTTCCGGTTGCGATCATTCTTCCGATAACAACAATACAACTGTGGTTACTACACCTGACGGGGACGGAACAGTGAATGGAGATAATATTGTGATTAATCTACCGCAAGCCTCCGGTACCGTCGTTTATTCTCAAAGCGGTTGCACGATTGATGCGAGCAATACGAAAGACGGCTATGTCATGGTGAAATGCAGCGGTTATACGGAAAAACTGAAGGTCAAAGTATCACTGGCAGATCAAAGTTACACATACGATTTAAACAACCAAGGTAATTATGAAGTCTATCCGCTTCAGATGGGTAATGGCTCCTATTCTGTTAAAGTTTATAAAAATCTGGAGGGAACTAGTTACAGCGTCCTGTATTCCGTATCTTTGAATGTCAGTATGGATAACACAGATCGCGTTTTTGTGTTTCCCAATCAATATGTTTGGTATACGAATGATGACGAGGCGATTGCGCTTTCGCAGGAGCTGTGTAAAGGAGTTTCGGATAATGCAAAAAAGGCAGATATTATCTATGACTATATTGTAAAACATATCAGCTATGACGATGAAAAAGCAAAAACAGTACAGTCCGGCTACCTGCCTGATGTTGATGATACGCTCAGCACAGGCAAAGGAATTTGTTTCGATTATGCGGCTTTGATGGCATCGATGCTTCGCGCGCAGGATATTCCAACAAGATTGGTAATTGGAAATTTGTCGCCTGAGAATATTTATCACGCGTGGAATCAGGTATATATCAACGGAGAGTGGGTATGGATGGATTCCACTCTGGGTAAAAAAAACACGCACGAACAGACTGATTATACGGAAGAAAGGAAATATTAAGGGCAGTGTTATGAGAATGCAGAAGGAAAAGAAACAATATTTATCTTCACAGGAAACGGCGCTCTTTTGTAAGCAGATTGCGATGATTCTCAAATCAGGCATTCCGTTGTACGACGGTTTGGGAGCTATTTACGAAACGTATAAAAATACGCCGAATGCAGGTCAATTCGATCGGCTCGTCAAAGGAGTGGAAAACAGCAATTCACTTTATGAAACAGTGAAGTCGATGGATCTGTTTCCTCCTTATATGGTCAATATGGTCAGAATTGGCGAGAAAACAGGGAAGCTTGATTATGTGATGGAATCACTTGGCACATATTTTTCCAGAGATGCGAAAATGCGCAGTTCTGTACGCAGTGCGGTCACTTATCCGATGACGTTGGTTGCGATTATGGCAGTTGTCATTATGGTTCTTGTGATTAAAGTGCTGCCAATATTTTCCCAGATCTATACGAACCTCGGATCGGATTTGTATTCTTCCCCCCTGATGAATCTTGGTGCCGTACTTGGTAAAGCCGTATTGGTTGTTGTCGGTATCCTTTTATTGTTGGTGATATTGATCGCAATTTTGTTGAAAACCAAATACAAAAGCAATGTACTCAAAGCAATTTATCGTATTATTCCGCCTGCACGACAGGTCGAAAAGAAAGTGTTTGCAGGTAGGTTTGCCTCAGTCGTATCAATGATGTATGCAAGCGGCTACAATTTGGAAGAAGCGATGGAATTAATTCCTTCCATTATCTCTGACGAATCGTTTGCGCAGAGAGTCGCTTCTGTCAGTGATTCATTGAAGCATCGCAAGAGTTTTGCGGATGCGATATCTGAAGCAGAAATTTTCGACGGATTGCACAACCAAATGATCAGAGTGGGATCCGCGGCCGGTCAGCTCGGCAAAGTGATGCAGGATTTGGCAGATTTATATGATGATGAAATTGATGAAAGTATTTCCGCACTCATTTCACTGATCGAACCAACCAGTGTCGCAGTATTGTCTATCGTAATAGGCGGCATTCTGCTTTCAGTTATGTTGCCGTTGATCAGTATTATTTCTTCCATGGGATAAGTAAACAGCGAGTGGGGTAAAACGGATGCATTTATATAAAATTCCGAAAAAAATACCGTTTGCAAAAATAATTTCTGCAATTTTAATTCTTACTATATTGTGGTTGGCAGTTTTTTTGACAAATCGCTCATCCGATCTTGTCAAAAAACAACAGGTCGATCTGCTTTACAGCGCAATCAATCGCGCAGTTATAAGCTGTTACGCCGCAGAGGGACGTTATCCCGAAAGTTTGGACTATATCAGCACACATTACGGTGTTATTATAGATGAAAGCAAATATGTCGTAGAGTATGATATTTTTGCATCTAACGTTAAACCTTCGGTCAGAATTACGGTGAAAGGGGCGACGTCAGAATGAACAGAAAGACAATTCGAATGCAGAAGCATCATTCAGTCGGTGATTTATATTTATTTGTATTATTCGGCATGTTGGCAATTTTCTCCTTAATGATTGTCATTCTTGGTGCAAGAGTTTATCATAATGTGGTTAGCGTAACTGAACAGAACAATCAAGTTCGTTCTTCAGTCCTTTATCTGACAAATAAAGTAAGAAGCAGTGATCAGACAGGAAGTATCGACGTTACAGAATACAACGGGATATCGGTGTTGCAGCTGAGTAACATATATGAAACCGCAAATTATTCTTTGTTGATTTATTATTCGGACGGCGCAATCCGCGAATTGCTGACCGATACCCCCGACACCTTCGATCCGTCTCAGGGAGATATCATTACTTCCGCGAGCGGTTTTTCGGCAAGCGTATCCGATAATTTATTGTCCTTTTCTGTAATATCAGAAGATGGAAACGTGTACGATATGCATATTGCGCTGCAAAGCAGTCAAACGAGGTGAGTCATGAATAAAGCAAGAAATCCGGCATTGATTGAATTGATTATTGTAATATTCTTTTTTTCTTTATCGGCAACTGTGATTGTGCAGCTGTTTATGGCATCCCACACATTAAGTGCGGAGAGCCGCATTGCAGGAAATGCTTTGATTGCAACACAAAACTGGTTGGAAGAGCTGAAAAACGATCCGTTTGATGCGGATATGATTCTTAGCGTATGGCAAAAAGAAAGCAATGGTCGAAAGAGTACATACAGTTGCTTTTTCAATGATGATTTCGTAAATTGCGACGAGGCGGATGCAACGATCCTTGCAGTTGTAACCATAGATAAAAATCCAACCGAAGCAGGTAATCTGATTGATATCAGCGCATCGGTATCAAGGATCAACACGGATGTTGGGGGTGAGTTCATTACTTCGATATCCACATCGATCTATGAATCTTCAGCGGAGGTATCGCAATGAAAGGCAGAATGCGCGTCGGAACAGGCGCTTCCTCCGTACTCATGATCATCATGATCCTTACATTGACAGCTTTCGCCGTGCTTTCGTTTGTTTCATCGCGCTCCGATTATCGGATCGCGATGAAATCTCTGGAAACAAACCAAAAGTATTATCAAGCGGAAGGAACGGTTCAAAGCTTGCTTTCGGACATTGATGCAGTATTGCAAACTGCCTCAGCCGGCACGAGGATACAGCGCGTTTTAGCCATAGACAGTTCCATTACCCAGCTTTCGGATAATACCGTTACATTCAGTGAACCGGCAGGTGAAAATCGCGAAATTGTAGTGATTTTGAAGCTCGGAAATCAGGGGACATATCAGATTATGCTTTACGAATTTGTAAATACAGAAACATGGGAAATTGATAACAACATGAATCTTTGGCAGGAGTAGGAGCTTTTTATGAAATTAATTGATATTTTGCAGTCGGCAATTGAGCGAAAAGCATCCGATATCTTTATCATACCGGGGGCATGTCTTTCGATGAAAATCAGCGGTGTGATTTCTGCAGATGAATCGATTCGAATCATGCCGGATGAATCGGAAGATCTGATTCGGCAGCTTTTCAAGGCAGATCGGGATCGTAATATTGAAAATTTTTTAATGGATGGAGACGATGATTTTTCCATTTCATTCAAGGGATTAGGGCGGTTCCGTTGTAATGTGTACAAGCAAAGGGGTTCTTTTGCTGCGGTCCTGCGTGTGGTATCATTTGAGTTGCCGGATGCCAGTAAGCTTCATATCCCGGAAACAGTGATTGATTTGTACAATATCAAGAATGGTATGGTACTCATCACAGGCCCCGCCGGCAGCGGGAAATCGACCACACTTGCATGTATTATTGACCAAATCAACAGAAATCTGACAAAGCATATTATTACAATTGAAGATCCGATTGAATTTATGCACTTACACAGGAAGAGTATTGTCAGCCAAAGAGAAATTCATCATGACACCGTTAATTACAATACCGCACTCCGTTCGGCGCTTCGTCAGGCACCCAATGTGATTTTGCTTGGTGAAATGCGCGATTTCGAAACGATTCAGACAGCACTCACCGCAGCCGAAACCGGACAGCTTCTGCTCTCGACGCTTCATACGATTGGTGCCGCAAAGACGATTGACCGCATCATTGATGTATTTCCCCCCAATCAGCAGCAGCAGATCAGAATACAGCTTTCGATGGTGCTCAGGGCCGTTGTGTCCCAACAGCTTGTTCCGACGTTAGACGGAGGTATTGAACCGGTCTTTGAAATCATGATTGTAAACAGTGCAATTCAAAATATGATTCGGGAATCAAAGGTTTTTCAGATTGACAACATTATTTACTCCAGCAGTGCGCAGGGCATGCAGACAATGGATTCTGATTTGCTGCGTTTGTACCATGAAAAAAGAATTGATGCGGAAACAGCAATTTTATATGCAACGAATCCGGAAAGCCTTAGAAAGAAATTGAATTAATGATATAATGGGTTGGGAATTATTATGGAAAAAACAAACATCAAAATTCAGTTACTTGGAAAATTCGAAATAACACAAAACGGCAGTGCGGTCTTGGACAAGGTTAGTCAGTCCAAGAAAACACGAGATCTGCTGTCTTATTTGATATTGCAAGAAAACAGAGCTGTTCCTCATGCAGAGCTGTTTGAAAATTTGTGGTCGGATGACGAAAATGCCAATCCGGAAAGTTCCTTGCGTACGTTATTGTATCGATACAGAAATATACTTGAAAACGAAAATTTTAGTATTTTACGCGATTCGGTTATTACCGGAAGAGGGATGTATCGGTGGAACAGAGAATTGGATTGCAGCATTGATGTTTTCGAGTTTGAGCAGCTTTGTCGGGATTCGGGAGAAGACAGTATTTCCAATGAAGAACGTTTGCTCTTATGCGAAAAGGCACGAAGCTTATATTGCGGCGATTTGTTGCCTATGTCAGCCGGTATTCCATGGGTGATTCCGAAAAGTGTATACTATCACGAATTGTATTTAAAGAATACTTTCCGTATGATTGAATTGCTCAAGGGAAAAGAAGATTACGAACAAATTGTCGATATTTGTCAAAAAGCGTTGGCGATTGATCTTTTTGAAGATCGCTTGCATATTGAATTAATTCAGGCTTTGATACAATCCGGAAAAAACAAAGCAGCACTGCAGCAGTATCAGGCAACCTCAGATATATACTATAAACAGCTGGGTGTTGCTCCTTCCGAGAGCATTCGGGCGCTTTATAAAAATATCATTCGCATCGGACAGGATATGGAAACAGATATCGTGAAGATTCAGGAAAATATCGAAGTAGAAGATGATCCTGACGGCGCATTTGCATGTGAATACGAAATATTTAAACGAATTTATCATTTGCAAGCCAGACAGATGGAACGCACCGGCGGTTCAATGTTTATTTCTCTGATGACGGTAAGTAATCCGTCAGATGCTTCATTCGAACCAAACGCGGTCGATCATATTATGAATGAATTGCAGATTGTAGCCCAACGGTGCCTGCGCCGCAGCGATATGGTCGCGCGATACAGCTCCCTTCAATACGTCATCATGCTCCCCGGCGTTACGTTCGATTCGGGGAAGCAGGTATTGGAACGTATTAAAATGACTTTTTATAAAAAATACACAAAGCATCCCGTGATACTTACCTACAAGCTCAAAGCGATGTCACGCGTTAAAAATCAGCCGATTTCGGTGCTGTTCGAAGAAAGCGCAATATAAAATAGGTTTAACGATACCAATGAAAAGACCTGCTGAAGTACCTCAGCAGGTCTTATTGTTTTTACGATCTGTGTACGGAAACGAGGGGTTTTCTTAAAATATCCGAGCACTAAGCTGTTTTTTCTGCTTCTCGGAGTTTTTCCTGTTTTGTCCTTTCGACAAATCTGCCAAGGAAAAAGAACAGGATGCCGACGCCGATACCGGTCTGCACACAGAAAAGAAGACTTTCGATTTCACCGGGCAGTTCTCCTCCGATCCATGTTTCCATGATCGGGGTAAACCAAGGCTCGTATTCGGTGCCTGTGATCTCGGATACAACCTGACTGCCCGCATCATCAGATCCGCCGAATTCAGCGCCTTTTAAAGCGAATAACGGTACAATCGCAATTAAAGCCGCAAGGATCAATAATACCAGAATTTTCTTATTCGTGCTCTTCATTATTGGATATTTCCTTTCAGAAAGCCTAATTCTGTCAGCTCGGATTTTGCATATGTTTCCAATGCCATAATGATTACCACAGAGAGAATCCCCTCAATGATCGCCAATGGAACCTGTGTCGGCGCAAATACAGCCAGAAACTTAATTGCAGAGGCGGCAACGCCTCCTGTTTCGGACGGATATGCCAATGCAAGCTGGATACTTGTGATGCAATAAGTGAAAAGATCTCCGATTGCTGCTGCCAGGAAGATCCCGATATGCCTTTTTACCTTCAGCTTTTGGCAGAGCTTGTATATGCCGAATGAGACAAAGGGTCCTGCGATTGCCATTGAAAACGTATTGGCTCCGAGTGTGGTCAGTCCGCCGTGCGCGAGCAGAATTGCCTGAAACAGTAAAACAATAATTCCGAGGATGCCGACAGCGGTTGGGCCGAAAAGTATCGCGCCAAGTCCTGTCCCTGTCATATGAGAGCAGCTTCCGGTGACGGACGGTATTTTCAGTGATGATACAACAAAAATGAATGCCCCTGCCATTGCAAGCAGAGAAATGTTTTTACGGTATTTGGACAATGTTTTTTTGATAGAAAAATACCCTGCGATTAAAAAAGGCAGACAAATCACACCCCATGCAATACAGTATGCCGGGGGGAGATACCCTTCCATAATGTGCATGGCATTGACGGCGGGGGTAAGCCCGAATACGAGCGCAGCCGCGATTGCCAATGCAATCAAACTTTTTTGATAACGTTTCATTTTTTCTCCTCCATAATATTATGATTCATTGAATTGATATTTGATAAAAGTTGCTCCGAATAAGGGAATTACGTCATGATACTGATTGTTTCCTCCTTGCTTTCGGTCACAGCATGTTTGCTTTTGCTGCGTCCTGATTCGATGACTGTGCGTAATTCTTCTATATTTCTTGGAGTCAGCTCATTTTCATTCAGCATATGATGCGTTTGGAGCAGTTCGCAAATTTCCAGAAGCATCGGCTTTTTCAGGTTGGCACGTTTTAAAATCTCATTTTGGCGGAAAATTCCGAGGGGCGCACCGTCGGCGATGATATTGCCATCGGAAAACACAATCAGTCGATCTGCCCAACGATATGCAAAATCAACGTCATGCGTCGAAATGATCAGCGTTTTATTCTCGGATTGAAGTTTTGCAAGAACGTCTTCGAGCATCTGCGCATTTAACGGGTCGAGTGCTGCCATGGGCTCGTCAAAAATAATGACTTCCGATTTCATGGCAATGATGTCTGCGATGCTTACCCGTTTTTTCTCTCCTCCGCTCAGATAATGCGGCGGTCGGTCAATATATTCACTCAGATTCATATATTCCAGCGCTTCGTTAACGCGACTGACGACTTCATCCTCCGAAAGCTTCAGATTCATCGGTCCGAAGCCGACTTCGGCTCTGACGGTGGACGCCACGATCTGATTGTCGGCATCCTGAAAAACAATCCCGACATTTTTACGGAGTTCTACAATATTTTTTTTGTTGATCACGCAGCCGCGGTAAATGATCTCGCCGCCGTGTGCCTGCAAGACTCCGTTTAAATTGAGAAAAAAAGTAGATTTTCCGGCGCCGTTTGACCCCAGAACAGCTATTTTTTCACCACGGTATATGTCAGCACTTACACCGCTGAGCGCATATTTGCGGTTCGGGTAAGAATAAGATAAGTCATTGATTTGTAAAATGAGTTCTTGCATATCATTCCTTTCTACTTTGTCAGGAAATAAATTGTGCTTAAGGCAATCAGAAAGGCAACTGCCGCCAGACAATGGCTAGTCCGGAGTTCTTTATGCTCTTCCAGAAAAGTAAGATCTCCGTCAAAACAACGTGCCTCCATTGCGTCATAATAGATATTGGCTTTCCTCATTGAGATCAGAAACATATTGCCCGCGATGTGCCCGAATGTATCGCATGACGTCTTAAAATCACAGTACCCCATGCGTGATGCGGCGGAATTCTTCATTTTGTTATAGACATCCAACAAGATAAAAATATATCGATAAATCATGTGCATCAGTTCGATAATCAGCTTCGGTACATGTGCTTTTCTCAATACAGTGATGATTTCCGAAGAAGGCGTGGAAAGCGTCATCATCTGCAGTGCATTGATTGCAGCAAAGACTTTGATGATCAAAAAAAGCATTTGTTTCATTTTTTCGACGGTTGTATAAAGATAACCGAATCCGAGGAATATACGGTAGTCGCCGATTAATTCTTTGGAAAAGTCGATGCCGATGGCAATGGTTCCCAGCAGTATAAAAGTGAGCGGAATGGTCTGGATGAAAAGATAACTGCGAAACGGAACCCCGCCCTTGGAAATGATCAGATATGCGCTTGCTGCAAGTATCAGGCATGATGTGAAAGGATTGTCGAACACAATACATAAGACCAGAAGCGTCACGGCAAACGATACTTTGAAGCCGGGGTTCCAACTGCGCATCCCGGAACAATATGCATACCGGTCAATGATAATTCCTTCATGATGCTCATTCCGATGATGGTTACGGTGAGAATGGATCGCTGTAGATCTTTGATCGGTATTTGTATTCAATATTTATTTCTCCTGCGATATAAAAAAATGCTCTCAACTGTTAAAGCTGAGAGCTGTTTTGTTACAAAGTTATGCAACCAAATCAAACACTACTCCATCGCTTGTAGAGTCGAACTGTGTTAAAATCAGGCAGGTCTTCTGGCTCAAGATTCGTCGTTTCCGCTACCTTCCCGGTTTCCCAGTGGTTTTTTTGCGGGCACTCCTCTATTACAGCGACAGGATCGCGCAGGATTTTCACCTGCTTCCCTATTATCCGATTGTATCGGCACCTTATTTTTGACTATTCATTTATTTCATTATAGAAGTGATCATTCTTCATTGTCAACAAAAAGAAATAATTTGACTGAATGAAATATGCATACATTCAAATTGCTGATAGTTGCTTAGCGGACTAAGAGAAAATTTATTCCGAACGTCCGTTATAGTAAAGCAAAGCATTGCAGATCGCTGCCGCGACATTGCTTCCGCCTTTGCGTCCACGTGCAACAATATAAGGGACGTCCGTTTGCATAATCAGTTCTTTCGACTCGACCACATTGACAAACCCGACCGGTACACCGATAATCAATTCCGGTTTGAGCATACCTTCCGCAATTAATTCGTACAATCGCACAAGTGCAGTCGGCGCATTGCCAATGGCAAAAATCAGCGGTTTATTCATTCCGGCGGCTTTGTTCATGCAGGCAACCGCGCGCGTGGTTCCGTTTCGTTTGGCATCTTGCGCCACATCATCATCGGACATAAAGCAAAATACTTCTCCGCCGAAGGAAGAAAGAGCGGATTTATTGATGCCTGCTTTTGCCATTTGCGTATCGGTCACAATGCAGGTACCTTTCTGCAACGCTTCGATCCCTTTTTTTACTGCTTCATCGGAAAAGCAAAGATTTTCCGCATAGTCAAAATCCGCGCTGGTATGGATCACTCGTTTAATCACAGGCGCATTGATCGGATCGATTGGTTTACTTCCGAGCTCCTCTGTAATCATTTCGAAGCTTCGTTTTTCTATTTCATTCGGCAGAACATTCTGCAGTGTTATTTTCATTCGTCGTTCTCCGCTATATTTTTTTATCGATGATATCGTAAATCATCTGTATATCCAAATTTTCCCGCATGCTTTGTGCCAGTTTATCGTACTGGCTGTCTTTGTATGCTTTCATATCCATTGCGGATCTCTTTGCACAATCCGATGATCAGTGCTTTTGCGATGTCTTCGGTATCAAATATTCCATGAATATACGTACCGTATACATTGCCCTTGTTGTACCCATCCGTTTTTGTTACCGCGCTGCCTGAAACCAATGTGATTTGCGCGAAAGGTTCCAGCGCTTCTGTCGGGTTACTGATGCCCATGTGGATTTCATACCCTTCGAATTTACAGCCTGTCAAATCGGAAAAAACGCCTTCCGTTTTCAGTATGTGTCCGCTGACCTGCGTTCTGGTTTTCTGTTGTTCGAATACCGTATCGATCGGTAAAAGCCCCAATCCGTTGATTTGACCGCCTTCTTCCACGCGATGGGGATCGGAGAGGGTTTTGCCCAGCATCTGGTATCCGCCGCAGATGCCGAAGACAGGTTTATTCTGCGAAGCGTGTCGGATGATTAAGGACTCAAGTCCGCTCTCGCGCAGCCACTTCAGATCACCCATGGTATTTTTCGTGCCGGGCAATATGATGAGATCCGGCTGCTTTAATTCTCTCGGGTTTTGTACATATCGCACAGAGACACCGGGAATATATTCGAGCGCGTTAAAGTCAGTAAAATTCGACAACCGAGGGACGCGAATGACTGCGATATCAATTACGTTATCCACAATTTTCTTCTCAAGACGTTCCGACAAACTGTCTTCATCGTCCACATCCAAATACAGATAGGGTATTACGCCGATGACCGGTTTCTTCGTGATCTCTTCCAGCATATCAAGTCCCGGTTTCAGAATTTGTACATCGCCGCGAAACTTATTGACGATCGTACCTTTCACGCGTGCGCGTTCCTCTTCTGTCAGGAGCATCAGCGTTCCCGCAAGCGATGCAAATACACCGCCGCGGTCGATATCTCCCACAATCAGCACCGGTGCATCGACGAGTTCTGCCATACCCATGTTGACAATATCCGCGTCGCGCAGATTGATTTCAGCCGGACTGCCCGCGCCTTCGATTACGATGATATCATATTCCTCCGCGAGCTTCTCATATGCTTTCATGATATGGGGAATCAGTTCCTGTTTGTGGGTATAGTACTCTGCGGCTCCCATATTCCCCATGACTTCGCCGTTTAAGATCACTTGAGAACCGGTGTCATTCGTCGGTTTGAGCAAGATCGGGTTCATGCATACATTGGGCTCTATCCCTGCGGCTTCCGCCTGCATCACCTGCGCACGCCCCATCTCCAGACCTTCTTTTGTGATATATGAATTCAGCGCCATGTTTTGCGATTTAAACGGAGCAACTTTGTATCCGTCCTGTTTTAATATGCGGCACAGACCCGCAGTAACCAAGCTTTTTCCGGCATTTGATGTTGTGCCCTGTATCATGATCGACTTAGCCATGGTAGCCTCCTTTATAATTTGTCAAGATCGAAATTGCGTCGTAACCGTTTTTCCTTCCGATGTCCCCTTCGGGCGGTGCGTTTTTTCGGAATAAATAAAACGGCTGCGGATCACCGGCATGAGAGCCGTGTTCGGATAAGGTGCTGTGATCGGAGCACACAAGCAGTCCTGTACCCTCAGGCAGTGTTTCCATCAGCGGGGCGATTACTGTTTCATCGATTTTTTTTAAGAACCTTGCTTTTTCTTGCGCATCTCTTCGATGAGCTGCCTCATCTGCACCGTTGATGTGAAGTAAAATGAAATCCGTCTTACCGATATATTCCATGACTGCATTGCGTTTGGACGCAAGATTTGTGTCGGTATCGGCGTTTGCTCCTTTTATGATCGGTGTCTGCATTCCCATTGCGAGACTGAACCCTCTTACAATTTCCGTAGCGCAAATACTGACGGCGCTTTTATGATGCAGGGATTCAAAGGACGGAAGCGTTTGGCGGATTGACTGCCCCCAGGGCAGTAATGCATAGTATCGGTCTTTTCCATCGTCCGCACTGTTGATGATTTGTATGCTTTCCCTGATGAATACACTTAGCTTGTCTGCGATCTGACCGCCGCGCGGATAGAGCTGCGCAAACGGTTTTCCGATATGTTCGTGCGGTGCAAAGCATTGCAATGTCGTTATCGCGCTGCTTGCGTGTTTTATAATCAGCAGATTTTTGTAGCTGCCCATATGGTAAAAGGAGAGATTTTCACGATTAAATTTTTCGGTGAGTTGTGCAATACGGGCAAATTCAACTGTATCAAGGTCTTCGCAACACGAAGAAGCAAGCAAACCGTTTTCGACGCGCACCAGATTGCACCGCAGGATCAGATCGTCTTGCGCAATCGGGATACCTTGAGACAGCGCTTCCAGATAGGCTCTTCCGTTTGGAATAGCAATCGGCGGTACGCCGAGCAGTGTTAGAATACAAGGCAGACTTTCAATCGGGAAACCTTCTGCTTTGACAGAAAAAGCTCCTGTGGCTCCCATTTGACCGATTGCCTTGATATTGTTGCAGTCCGCATAATCAAACGGGGTCCTGTGATTCAGTTGTGCGCATGGATGATCGCCCATGCCATCGATAATGATCATAATATCCGTCATGATTTTCCTCTTGTGAAAAGGTATTGTCTTACAGCATAATTTCATGTAACGATGCAATCAGCATTTCATTTGCCCTGTGATCTTTTACCGCAATACGCCAGTAGGAATCGTCGAGTCCACGGTAATTATCACAGCTGCGTATCAGAATGCCTCTCATAAAAAGGGATTCTTTCAAATCAATGCCATTCGGGCAGCGGAAAAAGATATAATTGGATTGCGAATCATATGTTTTCATTCCGAGCTTATTCAGTGCTTCTGTCAGATAGATGCGTTCCTGCGCAATCAGCAGCTTGGATTGTGCAACATAGTCTGTATCGGTTAATGCCGCAACGCCGGCTATTTCTGCAATCGCGGATACGCTCCATGGCTGACCCACGGTGCTCAGAGATTCGAGCATTGCCTCATCCGCACACATCCCGTATCCGAGACGGATACCCGGCATCGCAAATACTTTCGTGAACGCTTTTAAGATAAACAGATTGGGATATAAGTTCAGATACGGTTTTACCGTGTCTTTCAATTCTTGCTCGGTGAAATCCAGAAAGCATTCATCCACAACGAGCAGTATCCCGCATTCTTTACAGCGGCTGATGATGTTTGCCATCAGCGCGCGCGGTATGATCTGTCCGGTCGGATTATTCGGATTGCACAGAAATACCATGTCAACATCAGTTGTCAGATCATTTAAGATATCTTCCGAGACCGCAAATGCGTCTTCCTCGTGCAGATCGTGATAAACAATTTCTGTGCCGACGCTTCGCAGTGCATACTCGTACTCTGCAAAAGTAGGAGCCGGAAGCAGTGCCCGCTTCGGTTTGCATGCGAATGCCAGTTTAAAGATCAGATCGGCCGAGCCGTTTCCGCAGATGATCTGTTGCTCGTTTACACCTTCGTAGTTCGAAATCGCTGCGCGAAGAGAGCGGTTTTGTGGATCGGGATAGTTTTCGCAGGCATCCAGATTCGCGCAAATTGCATCCTTGACGCATTGCTGCAATCCCAAGGGATTGATATTCGCCGAAAAGTCAAATAGTTCGCCTGTGTATTGTTCTTTTGCAGTGTAAATATCACCACCGTGTGTTTGTTTCATTCATGTTATCCTTATCCGATGATCACAGCCGCAGCGAAACGCAGCAACGCGAAGCTTACTGCGCACAGAATTGCGGTCATGATCATCAGTTTATTGACCCGTTTGATATCTTCGGTTTCGATCGGGCGAATCGGATCTCCGATCGTCGGTTTCTCATAAATTTTGCCGAAATAAGTGGCGTTTCCCGCTAACTGAATATTCAGTGCGCCGGCGCATACCGACTCGGTCTGCGCGCTGTTTGGACTGGCATGGTTTCCTTTGTCCCGTCTGTGAATTTTGACGGCATGTTTCCCGTCGAAATGAAGCACATAGGCGACAAGAATCATAAACAGAGCCGCAAGCCTGGAAGGAATAAAGTTCACAATATCGTCAAATTTTGCCGCTGCTCTGCCAAAATACAGATAAGTTTCATTTTTGTAGCCAACCATGGAATCCATTGTATTCGCAGCTTTGTAAAACCACAGCAGCGGTGCCCCACCCAGAATCATATAAAACATCGGTGCGATAATGCCGTCCGAAGTGCTTTCTGCGACTGTTTCGACTGCGGCTTTTGTCACTTGCTCAGCGTTCAGATTTTCCGTGTCACGCCCGACGATCATGGACACGGCGTTTCTTGCGCCGAGCAGATCATCCTTGTGAAGTGCATCAAAAACTTTCATGCTCTCATCCCGCAGTGCTTTGACAGCAATCATCTGGTAGAACATCCATGCTTGCAGGATGTAAAAACCAGCGGGATGCACAATCCATGCAAGATATAACAATGCAATCGGGAAAGCCGTCGTCACTATGAGTACGAGCAGTACAAGAATTCCGCCACCGATCAATTCTCCACGCTGTGTTTTGGGCATGATCCGTCTGATTGTTTTTTCCAGTAAGGTGATGAGCGCGCCGATGAGACGGACTGGATGATACATCCAATGCGGATCGCCGATGATCAGATCGAGCAGAAATCCGCAGGCAAATGCGATGACAAAAAACATAATATATTCCTTACAGTAATTTATTCCGGCGATAAGTTAGGCATTGGTCCAGAAAACGATATGCAAAGTCAGGGTTGGAATAGAAATGAATGTGTGGATATCCTGCACTTAAGTTGCCTTCTGCCAAAATGCAGTCCCATTCCTTTGACCCTGTTGCACGTTTTGCGGAAAATGCATCGCCGCTGTTTGTGCTGTCCCAATAGTGAAATTCATGTGCACGAATGCTATCTCCTTGTTTTGCCATGAGATTGTCCTTTTTTGCTGCCAGTTCAATATATCCAAACCGCACAAGGTGATCCGTGCGGAAGCTTTCTCCTTTAATCACACCCGCCATCGGATAAGGTGTTCCGTTTTCATCCTGCATGATTTCGTGCAGGTACATAAATCCGCCGCATTCGGCATGGCAAGGCAGTCCGCCTGCGATTGATTCTTTGAGTTCAGAAAGAAAACGCTTATTCTCGGATAACGTTTTTGCATATACTTCAGGGTATCCGCCGCCCAGGATCAGTCCGTCGATGTCTTCGGGCAGATGCTTGTCCGCAATCGGAGAGCACGCTACCAGTTCCGCCCCCATTTCGGATAGCAGGTCAAGCGCATCCCGATAATAAAAGCAGAATGCGCAGTCTTTTGCAACCGCAATGCGTACAGGCTTGCTCAGTGTCTTGATGGGCATTGGTTCATACTCGATTGATCCCGCCGTTTTTGCGATATCTTCGAGCAGATCGAAGTTAATTGTTTGCAGCGCCTGCCGGGCAAGCATCTCTGTTTTTTCTTTCAGCTTTTCCACTTCTGCAGCGGTTACAAGCCCCAGATGACGGCTTTCGAGGGAACATTCTTTCATATATGGTAAATAACCGAGCACAGGGATGTCAAGCTCTTTTTCGATCAAGGCTTTTATCCCTGCATAACTCATTTCGTGAATGCGATTCAAAATCACGCCTCGGATCTGATTGTCACTGCGATAAGTGAGGAATCCTTTGATCAGCGCCGCAACCGAATCCGACATTCCCTTTACGTCTACAATAAGAATCACGGGCGTGTTTGTGACGTTTGCCAGATCGTATGCACTTGCCTTGTTCTGTTGACTTCCGCCTACCCCGTCGTAAAATCCCATCACGCCTTCAATCACAGAAATGTCGGACTGTGCGGCATTTTTGGCAAGCAAGTACCTGACTGTGTTTTCGTTCATCATATACAGATCAAGATTTCTCGAATCCGCTCCGATTACTTCCGAATGAAACATCGGATCAATATAATCCGGTCCGCATTTAAAAGCAGTTACCGTATTCCCTCTGTCAATCAGAGCCTGCAGCACTGCGCAGGTCACCGTCGTTTTTCCGCTTTCGCTCGCTGTTGCCGCAAGCATGATGCGGGGCATGCAATCGGATTTCATAATGTATTACCTTCTCCCGAGAGAATATAGATCGGATTGTGTGCACCCATCATATGGTAGCTGCCCACACTTTTTGCTTTGGAGACGTTCAGTTGGATGATATCAACATCTTTGAGTTGATATTGTTCAAAGGCGCGGAGCGTTTCGCTCAATGTTTCCAGAGCAATTGCATTGACAACAATACGAATATGCGGGTTTTTTTTGAGCAGGACACCGATGATTTCAAGCATATTACCCGAAGATCCGCCGATGAATGCTTTATGGGGAATCGGCAAATCGCTCAGTGCCTCAGGCGCCAATCCCTCGATGACGCGCATGTTTTTCGTTCCGAATTTCTTGCTGTTTCTTTGAATTAAATCAATTGCCTGTTTGTTTTTTTCAATTGCAAACACAGTGCCTTTTGTACAAACGAGAGCGGCTTCCACGGAAACGGAGCCCGTACCAGCACCGATATCATAGACGACATCCGTTTGTTTCAGCCGTAGCTTCGAAATACTGACACTGCGTATTTCCGACTTTGTCATCGGTACTTCCGCACGCAAAAAAGCATCATCCGGCAGCCCCGGCGCATCATATTTTTTCTTCAGCGGGGTAGGATTGATAATCAGCATAACGCTCAGGTTATCAAAGTGGGTATCCGAGAGAGCGGCGGCTTTCGCCGTCACAATCCGTTCATTTTCATAGGACAGATTTTCTCCGACCGACACCAGAACATCCGAAAGATCGTATCGGCATAGTTCCGAACAGATCGTTGCGATGGTATGATTGCCTCCCGTCAGGACAAAAGTCTTGTTGTTTGTCATGACAGCCGCACACAGATTCTCTTCGCGTCCATGCAGGCTGATCACTTTGGCGTCATCCCAATTGGTCAGCAGTTTTGCGCATAAGTACTGCAACGATCCGATACCGCAAATGCATTTGACATCACAGTCATCCAATTCCGAGATCAGAGATTTGGCACCGCTGTAGAATCCGACATCTCCCGACATCAGAACCGCGACCTTTTGGTATCGCGGATTGTCTTTGATTGTTTGCGCGATTTGCCCTGCGGTAATCATCGTGTATTTTTCTGCTTTCGCGTCTTCAAATGAGGAAATCAATCGTCTTGCTCCGATCAGGCAGTCTGCGGAATAGATCGCATCTGCAGCTTCCTGCGTCAGCGTTTCCCGACGTCCCATTCCCGTTCCGACAATGGATATGGATTGCTTGTTCACTTTACAATCTCTTTTACTCTGTCTGCCACAATCATTGCCAGTCTTCGGTCGGCGCCAAGCGTGGAACCGAAGGTGATTGTCACATCAGGATAATCTTTCATAAATTCCTTGATTTCGTTCGGGATATCTTCTTTAATATGGACGCCTTCAAAGAGAAAATACGGGATGATCGCAATGGTATCCGCACCGCGTGCGATCAGGCTTTTTAATCCGTTTTCCAGGTTTTTGTCGCGGAATTGTAAATAGGCTTCCTCAATCATATCATTTTTTAGTTCTTCTTTCACGTACTGTGTGATGGTTTGCATTGTTTTTTCGGTGTCGCCTTCACGGCTCCCGTGTGCAAGCAGTAATACTCCTGTCATGATAGTCTCCTTATTTTCTGTTGAAATATGATTCGATTGCAGCAATGGTACAGTCAATGTCTTTTTCGGTATGTGCGGCACAAAGGAACATAGCTTCAAATTGAGACGGTGCAACATAAATCCCTTTTGTGAGCAGATATCTGAAGTAATCGGCAAATTTTGCAGTGTCTGCCTGTTTTGCCTGCGTATAGTCGGTTACGCGCCGGTTTGTAAAAAATGCGCATCCGAGTGATCCGATTGCATTGACGGTTATTTCCTGACGGTATGTTTGTGCCAGTTGTTGCATGCCACCAAAGAGTTTTTTCCCAAGCATGTCCAGATGTTCATATACCTCCGGATGATCTTTGAGGTAGCCGAGCTGTGCCAGTCCCGCTGCCATGGCAATCGGATTCCCGCTCAGGGTACCTGCCTGATAGACATCGCCGAGCGGCGCGATCCTTTGCATGATTTCCCGTTTTCCGCCGTAAGCTCCGACGGGCATTCCTCCGCCGATAATCTTGCCGAAAATACTCAGATCAGGCGTTATGCCGTAGTATCCCTGCGCGCCCGCAAGACCCAAACGAAACCCGGTGATCACTTCATCGAAAATCAGCAGTGATTTTTCGTGTGTACACAGAGAACGGATCATATTCAAATATCCGTCTTTCGGAACAACGACACCCATATTCGCAGCAACCGGTTCGATAATGATTGCCGCTATTTCGTTTTTATTGGCTTCGAAGATACGATGCAGTGCAGTTTCATCGTTGTAGGGTACGGTGAGCGTATCGGCTGCACAGCCGGAGGTAACACCCGCACTGCTTGAGAAGCCCTGCGTCATGACGCCGGAGCCCGCTTTGACGAGCATGCCGTCGCTGTGTCCGTGATAGCATCCTTCAAACTTAATGATCTTATTTTTTCCTGTATATCCGCGTGCAAGGCGCAAAGCACTCATTACAGCTTCTGTGCCGGAATTCACCATACGCACCATCTCGATCGACGGAACCAATTCGCAGATGAGCTGCGCCATCCGCACTTCCGCTTCCGTTGCCGCGCCGAAACTCAGTCCGTTTTCAGCAGCTGTTACGACTGCTTCTCTGATGACGGGATGGTTGTGTCCGAGTATCATCGGACCCCAGGAACCGACATAATCCAGATAACGGTTGCCGTCTTCATCGGTCAGAGTCGCACCATCGGCGCTTCTGATGAAACGGGGAATTTCGCCCACGGAGCCGAATGCGCGCACGGGGCTGTTCACGCCGCCGGGGATTACATCGTTTGCTTCTTGAAATAATCGTTCGGACTTTGTCATCTCAGCCGATCCTGCCTTCATCGATGAACTTCGCCAGTTCCGGCGCGAAATAGGTAATCAAAATATCGGCTCCTGCGCGGAAAATGCTGACTGCACTTTCGCAGATAATGCTTGCTTCGTCAATATAGCCGAGTTTCGCACCCGCTTTGATCATCGAATATTCTCCGCTGACACTGTATGCCGCAAGGGGAAGCGTGCTGTCCCGGGCAACGGTCTGTATGACGTCCAAGTAGGAGAGTGCGGGTTTTACCATTAAAATATCCGCACCTTCCAGCGTATCAATCCTTGCTTCTTTGAGGGCTTCTTTTTTATTGTGAAAATCCATTTGGTAGCTTTTTCTGTCTCCGAAAGAAGGAGCGGAACCCGCCGCTTCACGGAAAGGACCGTAAAACGAAGAAGAATATTTCACCGCGTAAGACATGATGGGTATATCGGTTCTGCCGTTTTGATCCAGATGTGTACGAATCGCGGCTACTCTGCCGTCCATCATATCGGATGGTGCCACCATATCCGCACCGGCGAGTACATGAGAGTACGCCGTTTTTGCAAGCAGCGGCAAAGTTGCGTCATTATCGACCGTATCGCCTTGCAGCATGCCGCAATGTCCGTGCGAGGTGTATTCGCACAGACAGACATCGGTAATGCAGTACATTTCGGGGAAATCTTTTTTGATGGCACGGAGTGCCTGCTGCACGATGCCTTCATTATCATATGCGCCTCTTCCGAGTTCGTCCTTTGATTGGGGAATACCGAAGAGGAGAATCCGCCGGATCCCGCATTGCTGCAAATGGAGCATCAGTTCGGGCAGGCGGTCAATGCTCCATCGGTATTGCCCTTCCATAGAAGAAATTTCTTCTTTAATATTCGTTCCTTCTTTGATAAAGATCGGATAAACCAGCGATGACTTTGCAATGCGTGTTTCCCTTACCATCTCTCTGAGTGACTGCGATGTGCGCAGTCGTCTGGGTCTGATTTCCAGTTCCATTATGCACCTGCTTTCGCGGCAGATCGTTTTTCTGCCTCCAACTGAATGATTTTATCTATGATTCCGTTGATTGTAATGATGTCCGAAAGATCAATTTTCATGCCGTACTTTTTTGCTTCCGCAGCGGTTTGTTCGCCGATGCAGACTGCATGCAGATGGGACAAATCTTCATCTCCGACTGCGTTGACAAAACCTTTTACCGAGGATGCGCTTGTGAACGCAACATAATCGGTTTTGTTTACATCAATCAGTTCTTTTGCATGCAGTACCGGGTGTTTGACAAATGTTGTGTCATAAATCGGGATGTCGTCGTAATCGATGTCGTTATTGTCAAGGATATCCGTAAGCGCTTTTGTTCCGATGCGTGCACGCGGGATGAGAACTTTTTCGTTGTTTTTCACCACATCAGCCAAGGCTTGCCCCAGTGCGGCGGAGTGATAGGATTTCGGCGTACAGTCGACGGGTATTCCCTTTTCATTGATTGCTTTTGCGGTTGCCGAACCGATTGCCGCAAATTTCATTCCGCTTAACGTACGGATATCCACCTGATGATAAAGTAGTTTCTGAAAGAAAATATGCACACCGACAGGGCTGGTAAAAACGATCCATTTGTAGCGCTTCAGATTTGCAATCATGGAAATAATGTCCGTGTTGTCATCGATCGCCGCGGTTGCAATTGAGGGGAGTTCAATGACTTCGGCGCCGTTTTCCTTCAGACGTTTTGAGAGTGAGGATGCGAGCTCCTGCGGGCGGGTCACAATGATACGAACGCCGCCGAGCGGACGATCTTCCGCCCAGTGAAAGCGTTCGCACAACGAGCATACTTTGCCTACCACGATAATTGCGGGGGTTTGGATGTTCGCTTCTTTTGCGTCTTGCGGCAGTTTTTCGAGTACGGAGACGACACGCCTTTGCGCGGCAGTTGTTCCCTGTTCCAAAATTGCTGCAGGCATATCGCGATTCATGCCTGCGTCTATCAGACTGCTGCAGATGTAGGAGAGCGAACCGACTCCCATAAGAAAGATCAGTGTGCCGTCAAGTTTTACAAGAGAGGGGAAATCAATTTCCGGTTTGTCGGAATCCTTTTTATGTCCCGTTATGATGTGCACGGAAGAACAATAATCTCTGTGTGTCACAGGAATACCGGCATAAGCAGGCACAGAGACCGCTGAAGTTACGCCGGGTATAATTTCAAATGGGATGCCGTTATCAACAAGCAGTTCCAGTTCCTCGCCGCCTCGTCCGAACAGAAAAGGATCACCGCCTTTTAGCCGAACGACCTTGTTGCCGTTTATTGCTTCCGTGAGAAGGACTTTATTGATATTTTCCTGTGACATTGCTGCATTGCCTGCGCGCTTGCCGACATAAATTAATTTGGCACTTCGGGGGATTAATCCCAGAATTGCGTCTCCGACCAGACTGTCGTAAACCACCACATCGGCCTGTTCAATCGTTTCCTTCGCTTTTATCGTAAGCAGCCCGATGTCAGACGGTCCTGCGCCGACCAGCCATACTTTTCCTTGTTTCATCCTGCATTATCCTTTCTCAATTTTGTTTGTAATCAGTTCAGCCAGTCGGGTACCGATCGATGCCGCATCCGATGCGCTGCCCTCAAACTGCTCGGTAAGCTGAATATTTCTCTTTTCATCGCAGTAAAAGGCAATGAGTTTCATTCGTTCGTGCTGTATTTTTGCATATGCGGCAATCGGGGAAGAACAATCTCCGTTCATTCCTCTGACAAATGACCGTTCCGCCGTTGCTGCGCGTGCGGAAGCTGCGTTGTTGATGCAATCCAGATACCCGTGATCTTCTCCCGCCCGTCCCTGCACAGCCAAAATTCCCTGACCCGCGGCGGGGATCATTTCCTGCTCGGTAAATACTTTTGTAATGCGGCTTCGCATTCCGATTCGGTTCAGTCCCGCACAGGCGAGTACGGTCGCTGCATAGGATCCGCTGTCCACTTTTTGCAAGCGCAGCAATACATTGCCCCTGATGCCGCTAATCGTTACCTGCGGATAAATATTTTCCAGTTGCAGGCGTCTTCTTGCGCTGGAACATCCAAATGGTTTGCTGAAGTCAATCTGCGTCATTCCTTCGGGTAAAACCAAAGCGTCAAACGGATCTTCTCTGTCGGAAAAAGCAACAATCGGAATATCCTGCGGGGTATCCATCGGCATATCTTTCAGGCTGTGCACCGAGATATCAATCGTACCGTCGCGCAGACCTTTATCGAGTTCCTTTACGAACAATCCTTTGCCGCCGATCTGGTCAAGATTGCGATCCAGAATTAAATCTCCCGTGGTCTTCATCGTGATCAGTTCCAGCTCGATTTCCGGATGATGAGCGCGTATGGTATTCATTAATAGTTCGGTCTGCGCCACAGCTAATTTGCTGTCACGGCTTCCGATCCGTATGATTCGCTTCATATTATTCCTCGGTTTCTGTTTGCAGGCAGGCTCTGATCCTGTCTGCTGTATTTTTTGTCCCTTTGTGATCCGATCCGTCGCCCGCAATGCCTATGACAAGATTTCCCGACGTGATCAGAGAAGGAAAGTAAAAATCGCATTCGTCTTTCTTGTCTGCCACGTTGCAAAGGATGCCTCTTTTGATACAGCACTCGTAAATGCTGCGATTGATATTGCGGTCATCTGTTGCGGCTATGACAATGCGTGGATGCTGGATATCCTTCTCTTCAAAGGTTTTCAAAGTAATTTTAATCAGATTGTTATGCTCAAAAGAAGTCATTTCGCTGCTGATTTCATTTGCAATCACATGAATGCGGGCACCGAATTCGCTCAATGCCTTTGCCCTGCGTGAGGCGATTGTTCCGCCTCCGACAATCAGAATTTCTGCTTCGTTCAAATCGACGAACAGCGGAAATTTCAAGCTGCTCTTCGGTGTTGTTTTGTACGGCGGCGAGAAATCAAATCGCTTATTGAGATATTCCAGAGTCTGGGTTTCGGTCATGCCCTGTTCGCGTATCGGTCGTCCGATCACGATTGCTGTCGCACCCGTGACTGCTGCCGCTTGAATTTTTTCTTCAAAGCCGCCTGCGTTTCCGGATTCCTTTGTGACCAGATAGCCAGCACCGATTTGTTTCAGCATGGCAATATTTATCTCGACTGAAAAAGGACCCTGCATGCAGATGATGTTTTGAGCGCGGTATCCGAGCTCCAGACATCGGTTCAGACTCTCCTGACTTGGAAGCACACGCGGATGGACACGCTGTGCAAAATCATCAAGTGCTGCAAAAGTCTGCAAATCTTTGATCCCGGTTGTCAATAAAATCGTGCCCGCAGTGTTGTTCAAAAAATCAACCGCTTCCGCGGCGCTTGTGACACAGACGCAATCGGTTGTCTCCTTGTCCTCCCGCACCACGCGCAAGTATTCAATGCCCGCTGCACTGCACGCATTACTGATGTTTGTGCTGACGGCATCGGCATAAGGATGGGTTGCATCAATGACCAACTCAAAAGCGTTCGATTGCATCAATTCGAGCATTTCCTGGGAGCTCAGGCGCCCCGTTCGGATTTCGGTACCGTATTTTTTTTCGATCATTTCATCGCCGTATTCGGTTGCGACGCAGACGTACAATGGCATATTTCGTTCGGCAAGGTATTGGGTGAGCCGTCTGCCTTCGGAAGTTCCTGCGAATATCAGTATTTGTTTCATCTTTTTCCTCGATATCTGCTCATGCAGCTAGAGTTTATAACCGCGCGGGGTGATCATTTTTCCATTCATCAGTGTTGTTTTGGAGTTGCCGATGAATACGGTTGTGAACATATCAACCTGCTCGTTTTTGAGTTCTTTCAGTGTCATTACCTTCGCACTTTCACCGTCTCTTCCGATATTTTGGACGATGCCTGCCGCATTATCGTCAGCGCGGTATTGTAAAATGATCTCGCATGCGCGTCGCAAGTAGTCGTGACGTTTGATACTGGACGGATTGTACAGACAAATGCTGAAGTCCCCGTCTGCGGCGCAGGCAAGGCGTTTTTTGATCGTCTCCCATGGAGTGAGCAGATCGCTCAGGCTGATGACGCAAAAATCATGAATCAGCGGAGCACCCAGCACGGCAGCACCGCTGCATGCCGCTGTGATGCCGGGAATGACTTCAATCTCAATCGGAGCGTACTGTTGAGCGATTTCAAACATCAGCGACGCCATTCCGTAGATACCGGGATCTCCGCTGCATACCATCGATACGGTTTGACCTTGCAGCGTTTCCTCGATTGCTATGCGGCAGCGGTCAGCTTCTTTTTTCATAGGAGTGCTCATCAGTTTTTTGCCCGGATAGGCATCCTTGATCAGATCGATATAAACGCCGTATCCGCAGATGACATCGGAATTTGCAAGAGCTTCCGAAGCCTGCGGTGTCATCATGTTGTTATTTCCCGGACCGATACCAACTGCATATAATTTCATTTATTTCACCTCAATTGTTGCAGCGGATTCGACACTGCTGATATATTCTTCCAAGCTGTTGCTGTCAATCGTTTTTCTCAGCCCGATCATAATTTTTTCAACTGCTTTATAGGCCGCTCTGTTTACGGATTCACAGAGTTTTGTTTGATCTTCGGGTTCAAGCGGTATTTGTTTCAGGCTTTGTTTGATGCGATTTTCCACATCAGTTGCGACAATTTCGCTGATCTGCGTTATTTTCGGAATCATGGTTCTGATCTGATACCAGTTTTCAAAGTCCTTGATATACGCAGCAAGGATTTCTTGGGCTTTGAGTATGGCTTCATTTGCATCATCCTCCGAGAGAGCGCCGCCGAGCGAATCGATGTCGTACAGAGAGATTCCTTCCAGTTTGCCGATATTCGGGTCTATATCTCTCGGTACAGCCAGATCAATCAATACATGTGTATTTCCGTCGCTGACTTTTTTGACATCTTCATAATGTATGGTGTAATGTGGGCTCGTCGTTGCACTGATTATGATCGGGGCGTCGTTAAAATGCTGAATGCGCGCATCATAATCGATGACTGTACATCCTGTGGGGATAATTGCTTTTCTATTTTTGTACTGTCTGAGTGTCATGCAGACCGAATACCCGCGATCCATCAGCACCTGAGCCGTCAGTCTGCCCATTTCGCCATTGCCGATTACGATGCATTTCGCCCCGTCCAAATCGCTGTGTTTGCGCTGAATCAAATCCGCTGCCGTGTGAGCAACCGAGCGGTCAACTGCAATGAGCCGCACATCGGTTTTTACCTTTTTGGCTGCGGTAACGGCATTGCGAAAAAGTGTTTCCAAAACTGCATCGCTTGCGCCGATCTCGCGCGAAAGGGCTATCGACTCGTTGATTTGCGTAATAATCTGTTCTTCTCCGAACACTTTTGATTTTAACCCGCATCCTGTTTCAAACAGGTGGCGTACAGCATCTGCGCCCTCCCGTATTACAAAAAATTCGCGGTACTTCAATGTATCGATTCCCTTGCAGGTGCAAAACATTTCATAAGGGGTTGCATCCTGTTTGTTATCATAACTGATCCAGATTTCAGTGCGATTGCAGGTGCTGACAGCAACACATCCGGATATTTCATAGGTTTCTTTGAGCTGCTTCATCAGTTTGATTTGAGCCGAATGTGTCAGTGCGAACAACTCTCTGTAATCAATGGCTGCGTTACTGTGGTCGATGCCGGCCATTTGTATGTTCAAAACGTGATCCTCCTATGCGTTCGCGCAAGAGAAACGGTAACACCGTCGTAAATTGTTTTTGCGCTCACAATCTCACCGTTTTCGCTTGCTTTTGCTGCTGCGCGTTGGCAAACATTATCGGTTCCGGTCGTTCTTTTGACAAATTCCGATGAGGGGAAATGTCCGTCCGTATCGTTTAATTCTTCCGCGTTGTATGTCTGAAACGGAATATTATATTTTTTGCAAAAAGCAAGCAGCGCGGGTTCGTCTTTTTTCAGTTCGACGGAGCATAGTTTTTGTAAGGATGAAATCGGCAGATTCGCTTTTTGCAGTTCGGTTAATATACTGTTTTCGACGGCGGTGTCCGATATGCCTTTCCGACAGCCGACACCCGCCACGATATTTTTTGGAATCAGATTCAGCGTGTGTTCAAATGGTTTTTTCTTCGTGTCATAAGAAATACAAATGCCGAGTTCTCCGTTATTTCGCATGACGATACCTTCCGGCAGGATTCCTTCTACGGCGAGAATACTGGTTAGTCCGATTTCTCTGCCTTCCAAAATACCGGCAGTTATGTATTTTACTTCTTTCAGGTTTGCAATAGTAAGTTCATGATTAACAGCCCACTCGTCAACGGCAAATTTTCCGTTGACATCGGAAGATGTTGTGATTACAGGCGTTGCGCAAAGCCCGGCAGAAAGTTCTCTCGCAAGCTTGTTTGCTCCGCCGATGTGCCCGGAAAGAATCGGAATGACAAACGTTGCTTTTTCATCAATCACAAGAATCGCAGGGTCTGCATCTTTTTGAGATACCCACGGTGTGATTGCGCGCACTGCAATGCCGCATGCCCCGATAAAAATGATCGCTTCAGACGAGCTGAAGTGATCACCCGTCCAACTGCGGATGTCCGTATCGATGCTGGTTAATCCGTATTGATCTGAAAATTTTGCTGTTGCATATCCATGCGCCCGGTGTTCTTGCTGCCGAAGCAGAAGGACGATTCGCTGTGTCAGAAGGGCGCCGCATCGGGTGAAGGACACGATTGCGATGTTCATATTGTTTCCGCCTTAGATTATTTTGTTGCGGTACGGAATTCATGCGTAAAGCTCGGATCGTAAAGCTTGGATCGTTGATATTCATTTCCCAGGAAATTGCCGACCATAATGAGGGCGGTTTTGGTTATGTTGTTTTCCCTCGCTGTTTGAGCTAAAGTACCGACTGTTGCGAGAAATTTACGTTCGTCGAGCCAGCTCGCCTTATATACGATTGCGGCAGGTGTATCTTTCGTATATCCCCCTGCAATCAGTCTTTCGGTTAATTCTTCCAGCATTCCCGTGCTCAGAAAAATGACCATGCTTGCCTGATGTGCCGCCAAAAGAGCGATCTCCTCTTTTTCGGGAACAGGTGTGCGTCCCGCCATTCTGGTAATGATGACGGTTTGAGAAACATCGGGCAGTGTATATTCCGCATGCATCGCAGCAGCGGCTCCGCAAAAAGAGCTGACACCGGGCACGACATCGTAATCGATATTTGCTTCATCGAGCAGATCCATCTGTTCGCGAATCGCACCGTAAATACTGGGGTCTCCGGTGTGCAGACGCACGGACATTTTCCCTTCCGTCTCGGCACGTTTCATGACGTCGATCACTTCTTCCAGTGTCATGGATGCGCTGTCATATATTTGGCATTCTTTTTTTGCGCAATCAAGCAGTTGCGGATTTACAAGCGATCCGGCATAGACAATCACATCCGCCTCGCTTAAATATTTTTGTCCTCTTACTGTAATCAGGTCAACTGCGCCGCTGCCGGCTCCTACGAAATGGATCATTTTTTGCCTCCGTTTGCATTCTCTTTTACAACGAGAATCGAGAAATAACTCGCTGTGTCGTTTGTATTATTCATATTTTCATAAACTGTTTCGTTATTCATGCCGCAGTTTTGCACCATTTTTGTGCTGTCAAGCAAATTATGCTCTTTCAGGATTTCTCTCACTTTCGGCAGTGATTTTCCTGTTTTCATCAGCACTTTTGTTCCGGAAAGATCGATGCAGTCTTCCATGCAGTCGTACGAGCCCGGTATAATATGCAGCGGCTCGGAGGCTTCCGTCAGTGAATCGCTCAGTTTGGCGGCTACCGCGCAAAACGACGGTACGCCGGGGATGATCATCGGTTGATATCCCATTTCTTTCACTATTTTATGTACATAGATATAAGTGGAATAAATCGTCGGATCGCCAAGCGTCAGAAATGCAATGGATTTTCCTTGATCCAACAGTTTGCAGATTTGTTCGGATGCGTTTTGATGACTGGCTTTTAAGACGGCTTTGTCGCGTGTCATCGGCATATCGAGCAGCATCATTTCCTTTTGTGCCAGCTCCGGCACAGTTTGTACAGCAATGTTATAGGCGACCCGATCTCCGTCTCCCGATTTCGGAATAGCGATGATGTCGCATTCTCGAATGATTCTTGTCGCTTTGATCGTCATCAGTTCCGGTTCGCCCGGTCCGATGCCGACTCCGTATAAAATTCCCGTCATTTCTTTTCCTCCGTTTGTATGATGCGGAGCAGTTCATCAGCTCCTTCTGTTTTCGCCAGTATCCCGTGTTGATTGGAGAACATGACGGTTTGTGTTCGTACGTTACCATATGTACGATTATTTAAATAAAAGTGGATTTTGCTGATTAAGGAACGCATGACAATTTCATTCAAGCCGTTTGCTTTCAGCAATGTTATTGCATCATCCGTCGTGATACATTCCATAAGTCGGTCAATCAACGTCTGATTGCCGCCTGCAAGAGCAGTATGCGCCGCGATCAATTCCATGCGGCAGTCGGCGTAGCGGGAATGCGTATTCATGATGCCGCCGGCTAATTTGACAAATTTTCCGATATGTCCGATAAAAAGAAGTTCTTTAAACCCGCATACGGCAGCGTGATCCAAGGTCTCTCCGATGAAATTGCTGCATTGGATTGCGTTTTCCGCCTGGATGTTCATATCCATTTTGCTGAATAAACTTCCGTAGTTTCCGGGCGAAACAATCATGCGGCTGTACCCTTGGGCACGCAGTACATTCATTTCTGTTTTGATGGAATCAATCAATGCCTGCTCGCTCATTGGCTCCACAATCCCGGTTGTTCCCAATACCGAGATTCCGCCTTCAATTCCCAACCTTGGATTGAAGGTACGCTTTGCGATTTCGACGCCTTCCGGAATCGAAATCACGATATCCAATCCGCCGTGATAATTGTACAGTTCCGTTATTTTCATCGCTTCGGTCTGAATCATTCGTTTTGGGGTCGGATTGATCGCGGCTTCTCCGATTGCGCAGGCAAGTCCCGGTTTGGTTACTCTTCCTACTCCGATGCCGCCGTCGATCCTAATTTGACTATGCTCGTTTGTTTTTCGCACAGTCGCATAGACTTTGATTCCGTTTGTAACATCAGGATCGTCCCCGCTGTCTTTTCTGATGCAACAGCTCGCAAGATGTCCGTCGCTTTTCAATTCTTGCGCGGACAGGAGCAGTATGGTGCCATTTGGCGTCACAATTGAGATTCGTTCCTTTGTCGTTCCGTGCAGCAAAAGCTCTGTCGCTGCTTTCACGGCACCTGCGGCACATGATCCTGTTGTGTAACCAAATCGAAGGGACTTATTGTTTTTTACGATGAAAGTATCCATGCTTGTTCCGTTCTCGCAAAGAAGATTTGTTTGCTGCATTCTGTCTGCAATAGATGGATGCAGTGGATAACATTCTGCGCGTAGCATAAAAATTGGAATCGCTTGGCAGAGTAAATTGTGACAGAAAAGTTTCTGAAAATAAAAAACACCAATATTTGCTCTTCAGGCAAAAATTGGTGCATAAATTCAAAACAATATCTCGATAATGAAGATTACCTGCTTTAAACCACTCTGCTGACCCGAAGAGTACACGGTTAAGCAAATACAAGTAGGTCTTCTGACTTATGCGTCTTCGCATGATCCGCCTTCCCAACATTTCGTCAGTGGCTGATTGGATCACACTCTGCAATTACAGCAGCGGCCCTGTGCGGGATTTTCACCCGGCTTCCCTTATTATGCGCAATGCGCACTTGTATTTTTCTTATGTCGTTAAGCAAACTTTATCATAGTGATTTTGATTTGTCAATCATATCATCAGAAAGTTATCGAATTTTGATGACGGTTGAAACACTTGTATATTGTATTCTATTTCATACATACAATATAAAGCAAAAGAAGAACAGTACCGAATCAGCTGTTCTTCTTTTTATATCGATATAATTCTCTTCATTCAATGTGTGAAACGATCGGTTAAGCTAAAATATCGAAGACCGTTCCTGTCTGATCGCTTCCTGCTGCAATGGTGTTCGTGTTTGGTTGGTCAGCCTGCTTTGCTTCTTGCTCCGCTTCCTGCTGTGCTTCAATGCGGTCAATCTGAGCCTGATACTGCTGAATTTGTGTCTGAATCAGCTGGGTTTGTTTTTCCTTGGTGTCTTCGTCCGCAGTTGATTGCGCGATCGTTTCTAGCTTGGCTTCCAACTTTTCGATTTTCGCTTCAAGCCTTTCAACCGTTGAACCTGTATCGGTTGAACTCGTTGTGCTTGATGCATAAGTACTGTTTTCCGATGTGATACTTGGTATACTCATCAGCTCACCCCCTGTTCAATTGGATTCAATTAAGGTGTCGGTATGTTCACATAAAAAATTAGGTTTTATAAAAAAATCAATAAGACCGGTTTTGATAATCCATTTGACCTTCTACTGCTACGGTATAGCGCAATCTGAGATTGGATTTTCTTTTGTGTATTTATTGTTATGAAAGCTGCTGATGAATATTTTCATCGTTGCTGCCGATGCATATGTGATGTTCAATGCTGCAATTTACAACCCCATACAGCGTATATTTTAACAGAATTGTTCCTAACTGGTACGTTATCTGATATGATCATATCAGACAATTTCAAACAATAACGGAGTCGTGCATGATTGTAATGACATTGGAAAGTGCATGACATTTCAGTTGCGTTAAATTTCTTTCAATTTGTTTGATTGTTCTGTATAATGATGATAGAGAGATGCAGTTGTGCAGCACAGGTTTATTATGAATGAATGTATAATTGAAGCAGTCAAAGAATTGAATGAAGAAAAAGTAATCGGATTAACAAAACATTTGCTTACCAACGGAGAGGATCCGGTCGAGATTATCAATTCCATTCAGGAAGGGATGATCAAGGTAGGTGAACTTTACGAGAGTAAAAATTTTTTTATTGCGGATCTGATATTGGCAGGCATTATTTTTAAGGAAGTGCTTTCGATGAGCGAAATGCGTATTTCTATGCGTAAACGCAATAGAGCCAACAAGGCATATTCGATCTTGATCGGCACGGTCAGCGAAGATCTTCATGATATCGGAAAAGAGATTTTCGCAGGAATGGCATCCGCATCCGGATTCGTGGTGCATGATATCGGTGTTGATGTTTCACCGGAAATGTTCCTGGAAAAATATATCAAATTTAAGCCGGATATTATTGGGATGAGCGGTGTGCTGACGCAATCCGTAAAATATATGAAGCAAGTGGTTGAACTGTTTGAAGCATCAGGTTACCGCGAGCAGGTAAAAATTATTATCGGCGGCAATCCGATCAGCAAAGAGATTTGTAAATTTGTCGGTGCCGACGGATACAGTACGGAAGTGAAAGACGGAATCAAAATCTGCGAAAACTGGATGAAAGAAACAGAGGCTTCGGAACGCTAAGATGTCGAAAGAACTTTATACGGAAATCTTCCATTCGATCAAGCGGGACATCGAATCGAATAAATATCGTCCCGGTGAAATGATCCCCTCGGAAAACGCATTGTCCGAGTTGTTCGGTACAAGTCGCATGACCGTCAGGAAAGCCCTGCTGAAACTGACAAATGAAGGGTATATTTATCCGATTGCAGGTAAGGGCAATTTCGTAAAAGAAATTATGTTGAACCGATATTCACTTCATTACAACGAGACAGACAGTGTAAACGGAGAGATTGAAGATATTGTTCTGATATCGGTGGATATTGTGAAACCGAATATTGAACTTGTATATTACCTCCAAATACCGCAAACCAAGCGGGTAGTCGTCATCAAACGGGTTTTTATCAGAGACAGCGTAAAAATTGCTTATGATGAGAAGTATATTCCATATTACAGCGGAATCCCGATTGTCGAAAATGAAATTCATTTTTCCAGTTTTCCGGAAATCGTGTCCGATAAGATATCATTGTTTAGCATGCAAAAAAAAATATCGATTCAAGCAGCAAATCCCGGCATCATCGCTGCGGATTATTTGGGAATTTCTTCTGACGAATCCGTAATCATTGTTGAACAGACATTGTTTGACGAACTCAGTGAGCCTGTCGGTTGGGGAAGAACATATTACAAGATCGACAGTTTTGAGCTGAATGCAAGATTGAAAAAAAACAATTCATGAAAATAGGGATATATGGAACTGCAATTATATAAATTTATCGTTGAAGATATCAAAAGTAAAATTGTTGAAGGCATTCTGAATCCCGGGGATAAACTCCCGACGGAACAGGAATTAACCGATTTGTACGATGCCAGTAAGTCAACCGTACGCAAATCAATGGGAATTCTTTCAAATGCAGGATATATTTATTCCGTGCCCCGAATCGGGAATTTTGTCAACCTTCCGAAAAGTGATGATTATTTGCTGGTATTCGATGAACTGAAACATGGAGTTTCCGAAATCGACGAAGTCAAGACGCTCAGCATTAACACGATAAAAACGCATGATCTCGACGGGCTATACGAATTGCCGTTCGGAGACAGTAACGCATTTGAGATTAAACGTATTTTTTTAACACTAAGCATGCCGATTGCGTATGATATCATATACATCTTTTTTTCGAAAGGGCTGACGATAAAGGAGACTGAACTTGAAAAAGAGAGTCTTTTGGAAGTGTTGTCCAAAAAGATATCGTTGTTTCATATCGAAAAAGATATTAAAATCATGGGTTGTGTTTCCGATGCAGCATTAGCCGAAATCCTACAAACCAAAGAAAAAGAACCTTTGCTTAAAATAGAACATCGATATTGGGATAAATACAATAAAATTATTGCAGTTGGCACAACGTACTACAAGGGAGATTCTATTCAGTTATCAGCGGATTCCATAATCAATAAATAGGTGAATCATGAATAAAGAGTATCTTCAGCGATTGGATCGAATTGATTTAACCGTAAAACATCAACATTCGGATCGTGTGCCCATTGTAGGAGATGTAATGGAATGGGCATATTATTACAATGGGTATAAGCCGATTGATGGATTGAACAGCAAACGGATTGCGATTGATGTTTTTGACAGGCTTTGTTCGGATTTCTATTGGGACGGGATGATTCCGGGCTCCATCCGCCGTATTTCCCCGCGCATTTATGAATTGCTGAAAGGCGGACATTATCATTATAATGAAGAAGGTTTGCTGCTTATGAGCCCTCTTCGGATCCGTTATATGGCGGACGACGAGTATTCTGCGCTGATTGCCGATCCCTACGGATTTATTGTTGATAAAGTGTTTACCCGCAAGTTCGAACTTTTTCGTGAGAAAGATGTCGTCCTCAAACAAAAAAATTTGGATGAAGTTGCACATATATACTGTGATTATTACAATGATAAAACGTTTATCAATATTGCGCAAGACCAATATGACATTGTTATAGTCACTTCCGGTCTGGTTGCGAGCCCTGCTGACATTATTTTGAATCAGTTGAGAGGACTTAGAAGCATTATCAAAGATATCAAATCCACCCCTGAGCTTGTCGCGGAAGCAGCAGAAGCGCTGATGCCCTATGCGCTGGATCGTGTCTCGTCTATCGAACAGGGGAAAGGCAAGAGTATTCTCATGCCTACGCATTTAACGGCATTTCTGAATCCAAAGGATTTCGAAAAAGTTTATTGGCCTACATTCAAGCGATATGTGGAGATTCTTGTGGAACACAGGCATACTGTGATTTGTAATTTTGAGAAAAATGTAGAGCATCTGTACGACTACTTGCAGGATCTGCCGCCGCATGCTGTGATCGGCTATTTTGAAGGGGATGATTTGGTGCAGGCCAAAAAAGTGCTGGGTAAGAACATGTGCATCATGGGAGGTATGCCGATCGAATATCTTCGGTACAGAACAAAAGAAGAATGCGTCGATTATGCCAAATCATTGATTGACAATCTGGCTTACGATGGAGGATATATTTTTTGCACAAATAGACCCGTAATGTATCCGGATGATGCCAATGCAGGTAATATTCGTGCTGTAAACGAATTTGTTCATGAATACGGTGTTTATAACTGAGGTGTATGAGATGGAAGAAACAAAACAAAACCTGAAGTATATTGAAGATGCGCTGGCGTATAATGCACAGCGAGGAATCCAACTGGAAAAAGATTGCGAAAACGCGCAAAAAATAAAACACTTCATAGGATATTTATTTGAATTGGGAGAAGGAAATTAAAAAATAATGATTATTATTGACAACAATCGGTTTAATCGATATACTTGGTATATACAAGTATAAATTATAGTCACAAAAAATTCAGCCATTTTAAAATGGCTGAAAGAATGGTCATAATCCTACACTATTCCTGAAACGAGGGATTCTGATATGAGCGGCAATAATAATTTATCTGATCTGATTATTGTATTGATGAATGGATTGGATGCGAAAGAACAATCTCAGGTATACCAATTTATTTCCTCTGAGATTTTACAAAAGAAATATAATCAATAATTTTCCGATTTTCTTCTTCTGACAGATCGTTAATGCTTTGATAGAGATCTCTCATTTGGGCATCACTTTCCAACAGTTTGAATGCGGCACTGCTGATTTCCAATGATGGGGTGATCGGTTCTCTTTCCAAAAGATAATCGATGGAAACAGAAAAATAATCGGCAATATTCTTTAATGTTTCGTAGTCAGGCTGCCGTTTGCCGTTTTCGTAGCGCGATATGGCATTGCGATTGATATTTAATTTTTGTGCCAATTCATCTTGGGTGATCCCTTGTTCCAATCGTAACGATTTCAGCCGATTCATAACTGCTCCATTCCCATTTTCATAAAGCTTGTTGTAGGTAAATTCATTTATAGTAGTATAACATATTTTGTGTTCATTTTGGTATTTTAGTAAGAAAAAATACGTACATGTAATAATTGAACGGATTAAAAATTACGGTTTATTCTATCATTAATGCAGTCAGATATTTTTTTAATGTAAAAAGTACCATAAAGGTAAATATAGATTGACAAAATACCTGTTTGGTAATAAAATAAAAATACCATATCGGTACTAATTTCTCTGTTGGAAAAGAGAAACATTTTTTTAAAAATGAAATTGAATTAAATATAATTTATAGGAAATGCAAACAGAAGTTAAGTATCTGATTTCGGAATATTGATTCCGTACTGTGCTCGGAGTGGCACAGATTATGAATAATTCGGTTTATACATGCAATAAGCATGATAAATAAATTATTTGGAGGTTTTATCTATGGCTAAGAAAATTACACCTATGAATACCGCAGCCCTCATGTCGATCTTCTTCATCGCGATGGGTATCGGTACAGTCACACCCGCATTGGCTACCATCATTGCGGCTTTCCCGGAATTGCCAATTCCGACAATCTATCTTGTTTCGACATTACCGTCACTGATGGTGATTCCCGCAACATTGATTGCAGGCGCCATTGTCGGCAGCAAAGTGAAATATAAAACGCTGGCTGCGATTGGGATTGTGTTGTTTGTCGTTGCCGGTGTTGCTCCGGCTTTCGCAGATGACTTCACAGTGATCCTGATTGAACGTGCTGTGTTCGGTATCGGTCTCGGTATCATTTCTCCGCTCGGAAATGCATTGGTTATCGGTGCGTACGGCGAAGACAGACGTGCTAACATGCTTGGTATGGGTACCTTGATGATGAATATCGGTGGTATGGTACTTCAGTTCCTAGGTGGTTATTGTGCCGGGTTTGGCTGGAATTTTGCATTCTATCCGCATGCTCTCGGTATTATTTCCCTCATATTCGTTCTGTTCTTCCTTCCGGAACCGCCGAAAATGGTGGTGCCTGAAGGGGCTGAAAAACCGAAAGTGAAGATCCCGGGGGTTATCTATGTTGTATCCATACTGTTCGGACTTTTAATGTTTGTCAGCTATCCGCTTTTGATGGGGATGTCTTCATTGCTTGAAGACATCGGAGCAGGATCAACTGCTGCTGCTTTAGTATTATCCTTCTTCACGGTCGGTGGGATGATCGGCGGCGCGATTTTCGGACCATCTTACAAAATACTGAAACGTTATATTGTCCCTGTCGGTCTTTTGCTCATGACTGTTGCCGGTGCGATGGTTATTTATACCGGCAATTACATACTGATCACGATCGGCATGACATTGTGCGGAATCGGCTTCTCTTATCTGATGCCTTCCGTCTTCATGATTATCGGTATGTCAGTACAGCCGCAGGCAGTGCCGATGGCTTCATCCATCCTCTTGGCAGTGATGAACCTCTTTGCATTCCTGTATACCTTCTGGAGCGGAATGATCACAAACATCACAGGTGATGCGATCCTTATGCCGATGTTTGTCGGAATGATTATTGCGGCAGTCGGAACCGTATTGTTCTTCATTGTCAATCCGTTCCCGAAAATGCCTGCAGCTCCTGCAGCTCCCATTGAAGAATAAACAGTAAGAATACATGAAAAGAACAGCTGATCTGCAAGGCGTCGTAATGGCATTCACTTTGAATGCCTGGTGCCTTGCAGACGGTCTGTGTCTTGTTTATCTATGAAAGCAGATCGGTAATCTGCGAATTTTCTGTTTGCGGGCAGTTTGTGGATGAACCGTTCAACTTGTCATATCAAGCAATAATTTGTTTCAGAGGGTAAAGAGATTTTAATTCAATTGCCATCATATCTTTTGACGAACAGATTGAAGGAAGAATCTGTCGGTCATGATTTGCTGTGTTTGCACAAACGTAAGTTTATACTGAAGTCGATAATAAGTAAATTATTTTCATTTGTTTTTATGGAGGAAACCAATTCATGATCATCATTGGTGAAAAAATCAACGGAAGTATACCTT
>CAYUFL010000013.1:7791-39023 GCA_964444065.1 uncultured Lachnospiraceae bacterium | reverse complement strand
AATTAAAAGATATCCGCGATTCGATCAAAGGATTTTATGACAATTACGGAGATCTGATCCGTCAGGCAGTCACTGTATTGGAAATCGAAAAACAATCCGAAACGATCCGTTTGATTTCTGCCGTCGGAAGAAATCTGTTTTGCCTATTCGGTTTTATTCCGCAGTCACAGGCTAACGCACTTCAGACATACATCAGTTCCTCATTTGGTATGGAAGTCACAATGACACTATCAGACGTGCAGGATCGCAAATCGGGAGCCAAACCGCCTACAAAGGTCAAAACGACAAAGCTTTGCAAGCCGTTCGGTTTCATGATCCGAATGTACGGTACTCCTTCCTACGACGAACTCGACCCTACTCTTTTTTTCGCCCTCAGCTATATGTTTCTTTTTGGTGCGATGTTCGGCGATCTAGGTCAGGGGTTGATCATCCTGCTAGCGGGATTGTTTGTAAAATATAAAATGCGAACCGAAGAATTCGGCGGCATTCTGATCCGACTCGGCTTCAGTGCCTGTGTTTTCGGAGTACTCTACGGCAGCGTTTTCGGCGAGGAGAACCTTATTCCCGCTCTTCTGATTCGTCCGATGGAGAATATACTCACCATTTTGGTGTACGCGATTATTCTCGGATTCATACTTTTGTCGATTGCATACGTGTACGGCATGCTGAACTTCATTCGACGTAAAGATGTGGAAGAAGCATTGTTCAGCAAGGAGGGTTTGGCAGGATTTTTGTTTTTTCTTACCTTTACCCTACTAATTGCCAATATCGTCGTAAAATATACCGCTGTTCCGACTTATGTCTTTCTGATTGTCCTCGCGGTGTTGCTTTTGATTACAGTCTTTAAAAAACCTCTCGGTAATCTGGTCACGAAAAGTGAACCTATGGATAACGCAAGTAAATCCGATTATTATCTGGAGGCAGGCTTCGGGAGCTTGGAGACTGTTCTCTCGGTTGTATCGAACCTTATTTCCTTTATCAGAGTCGGTGCTTTTGCGCTCAACCACGTCGGCTTCTTCATGGCATTTGCGGCTATTGCACAAATGTTCTCAACCCGATTCGGCAGCATCACAATGCTTGTAATCGGCAACATTGTCATCATAGGACTTGAAGGGCTGATTGTCTTCATACAAAGCATGCGTTTGGAATATTACGAACTGTTCAGCAAATATTACACAGGTGAAGGTATTGAGTACGAACCTGTCAAAATCAACAGAGAATTAAACTAACGGAGGATTCAACATGTACCATTTTATTATTACTTTTGCATTTATTATTGTATTAGCCACTATCGGTTTCGGCGTATTATTGATGAAATCACCTGCAGGAATCAAACTGCCTTCCGGTAAAACCATCACTTACACAAGCGTTGTGATGAGCATGATTATGCTCGCGACCTTTGTTGTTACTTTTGCACCGGATGCGGTAAAAGCAGCAACATCACTCGACACCGGAAACGGTCTTGCGTACATCGCAGCTGGGATATCGACAGGACTTGCTTGTCTCGGCGCAGGGTTCGCTGTCGCCAGCGTCGGCGCAGCCGCACTCGGCGCGTTGACGGAAGATCCGAAAATTATGGGTAAAACATTGATCTTCGTCGGTCTTGCCGAAGGGATCGCAATCTACGGTTTGATTATCTCTATTATGATTATCACTGCACTGTAGGCAGAAGCATCAAAAACAACAATTGGCGGAATAATTATGAAATTCTTTCTTATCAGCGACAAAATCGACACACTAACAGGGATGAGACTTGCCGGCATCAACGGCATTTTTGTCAATGAAAAAAAGCCTTTGCAGGATGCGTTGAAAAACGCTGTCAAAGATTCTGAAATCGGCATTATTTTGCTGACTGAAAACCTGAGTTTCATGATACCGGAAGAAATCCATAATATCCGCATAGACAAACACATGCCGATTATTACAATCATTCCGGACCGACACGGATCCAAGCGTCCTGAGGATTATATTACGAACTATATCAAAGAATCGATCGGCATTAAAATTTGAGGTGAAGCATGGCTGTCACAATTGATGATAAAATAAAAATGTTTCAAAGCCTGTTGATGGAAAAAATTAACGGTGAAAACGAAGAAGCGATCACCAAATTTGCGAAAGAGTACGATCAGGAACTCGCTTCGTCTCAGAACAAAATCAACCAGCAGGCGGACAGAATCCTGAGAGATGCGGAGATCACTTCGAAGACGGAATCCAACAACCAGCTTCAGAAGTCTCTTTCCGTTCGCAATAAACAGGTTCTGTTTGCGAGGAAACAATATACGGAAGAATTGTTCTCATTGCTGCGCGAAGCAGTAGCAAACATGGACATCGAAAAGAAGAAGCATTACCTGAAAAACAGTATCGTAAAGATAGAGCAGATGTTTGAGCAGAGCCGCATCATCCTCAAAACAGAGGAAAAGGATTATGCCACAGCAGTTGCTTTGGTCGATGAGATGAAGAAAAACGGGCAATTAAAAAAAGATTACGAGCTTGAAAAAGCGGATTTGGGCGGTTTGGGCGGTATTGTTGGAGAAGATCCTTCCTCCACACTGCGAGCGGATTTTTCCGTCAATTCTTATTTGGAAGAACAAAAAGAGATGATCGGCAGACAGATACAAAGCAAACTGAGCGAGGTGATGGGCATTGAGCTTGAATAATAAACAGAACGCAAAAATCATCTATGTCAACGGTTCGGTTTTGCGTGCCGAAAATGCAGCAGGGCTCAAAGTGCGTGAAATGGTCACAGTCGGAAGCAAAGATTTGATCGGTGAAGTCATTTCCGTAGACGGAGACACCGCTACGCTGCAGGTTTACGAAGAAACTTCGGGACTGCAATGGGGCGAGGACGTTAAATCGACAGGAAAACCCCTCTCCGTTCGTCTGGGTCCCGGTATTATCGGCAACATTTTTGACGGAATCGAACGACCGTTGACAAAAATTATGGCAGAGAGCGAAAGTTCCTTTATTCCGGAAGGAATCGGACTGATCTCGCTGGATATGGAAAAACTCTGGGATATTGAAATTACGGTAAAACCCGGGGATTATCTGATGCCTGGCGCTTGCTATGCAACAACGCAGGAATCGGAACAAATTTTGCACAGACTGCTTGTGCCTCCCTCTTTGAGCGGCGAAGTATTAAGTGTAAAAGAAAACGGAAACTACAACCTCGAAACGGAGGTTGTAACGATACAAACGGAATCAGGATCCGTCGGACTGAAACTTTATCAGGATTGGCCGATCCGGGATCCGAGACCGACCCGCACCAGAAACCCCATTACGAAACCGCTTGTGACCGGACAGCGTATCATCGATACGTTCTTTCCGATTGCCAAGGGCGGCACTTGCGCCATACCCGGTGGTTTCGGAACAGGCAAAACGATCACCCAGCATCAGATCGCAAAATGGAGCGATGCGGATATCATTGTTTATATCGGATGCGGAGAACGCGGAAACGAAATTACCGAAGTATTGGAAGACTTTCCCGGGATCATTGATCCGAGGAGCGGCAAATCTATCATGGAGCGGACGATTTTAATCGCGAACACCTCGAATATGCCTGTTGCCGCGCGCGAAGCATCTATTTATACAGGCATCACGATCGCCGAGTACTACCGCGATATGGGCTACAGTCTCGCAATTATGGCAGATTCCACCTCCAGATGGGCAGAAGCGCTTCGCGAAATTTCGGGGCGATTGGAAGAAATGCCTGCAGAAGAAGGATACCCCGCTTATCTGCCGTCGCGTCTTGCACAATTCTACGAACGTGCTGCGGACGTTACCACACTGGAGGGAAAAGAAGGTACGATCACAATTATCGGCGCTGTCTCACCTGCCGGCGGGGATATGTCGGAGCCTGTCACCATGAGTACCAAACGTGTAGTCAGCACCTTCCTGGCACTCGATAAAAATTTGGCATATGCCAGGCATTATCCCGCAATCAACTGGCTGAATTCATACAGCGGATATCTGAGCAATCTGAAAGACTGGTATGATTTCAATATTTCGAACGAAATGTATCCGCTCAGAAACAAATTTATGACCCTTTTACAGGAAGAAAACAAACTCAGCGAAATCGTAAAACTGGTTGGAGAAGACATTCTGCCGGATGATCAGCGTTTGATTCTCGAAATAGCGAAAGTTTTTAAAAACGGTTATTTGCAACAAAATGCATATCATAAGGATGATGCAAGTGTCAGCCTGCAAAAACAGTTTGAAATGCTTAAGATATTCAATCTGCTTTACGATATGTCCGTTCAGTCTGTTCACAAGGCGATTCCGTTGGCAACAGTCAAAAACGATGCATTGTTTTTCAAAGTCTCTATGATGAAATATAATATTCCTGAAAATGATCAAGAGCAGTTTTATACACTGACACGCGAAATCGAAGCGTATTACAAACCGCTTATTGCAGAAGAAAAAGAGGAGGCCCAGGCATGAACGGACTGAAACATCTGAAACTTGACCGCGTGCAGGGTCCTTTGGTGATGCTCAGCGGCGTATCGAATGTCGGATATGATGAAGTTGTCATGATTGAAGTGGGCAATCATACCCGGAGAAAAGGCAAAGTTGTACAGATTGATCATGACCGTGTAGTACTTCAGGTTTTTGAGGGTACGCAAGGTATGTCGGTCGACAATTCAAGTGTCTCTTTTACCGGCGAAGCAATGAGGATCTCGGTAGATACGAGCATGTTCGGACGCGTTTTCAACGGCGTCGGTGAAGCAATCGACGGTGCGGGTTTTTATTCCGAAAGAAAAGAAGATATCAACGGCAGACCGCTCAACCCTGTTGCGCGTGTTTACCCGAGAAACTATATACAAACAGGGATCTCCTCCATCGACGGTCTCGCCACACTCATCCGCGGACAGAAACTTCCGATCTTCTCGGGTGACGGCATGCCGCACAACGAACTTGCCGCGCAGATTATCAAACAGGCAAAAATCTCCGATGATGCCAATGAATCCTTCGGCATCGTTTTCGGTGCGATGGGTATCAAACACGATGAATATGAATTCTTTAAACGTGAATTCGCAAAATCCGGCGTTCAGAACAAGGTTGTTATGTATGCCAATTTGGCGGACGAACCGATCGTAGAACGGATTGCAACACCCAGATGTGCTTTAACTGCGGCAGAGTATTTGGCGTACGAAAACAATATGCATATTCTTGTCATTCTGACAAATATTACAAGTTACTGCGAAGCACTCAGAGAACTTTCTTCTTCCAAAGAAGAAGTACCTTCCCGTAAAGGTTTTCCGGGATATCTGTATTCCGACCTTGCAAGTCTGTATGAACGTGCGGGCATGGTGAAAAGTTCGGGCGGCAGTATCACGCAGATCCCGATCCTGACGATGCCAAACGATGATATTACGCATCCGATTGCCGATTTGACTGGTTACATTACCGAAGGTCAGATTTTGCTTTCAAGAGAGTTACACCAGAAAAACATCGAACCGCCGATTAACGTGCTTCCTTCCCTTTCCCGTCTGATGAAAGACGGTATCGGCGAAGGCTTCACCAGAGAAGATCATCCTGACGTTTCAAATCAGATATTTTACGCATATTCACGTGTAATCGAAGTGCGCGCACTTGCACAGGTGATTGGTGAAGACGATCTGTCAGCAGTCGATAAACTGTATATGCAGTTCGGTCGCGATATGGAAGACCGTTTTTTGAATCAGGGCTTTGACACCAACCGCGATATTAACGAAACACTGGATATCATGTGGGATCTGCTCCGCATTCTCCCGAGAGAAGAACTCGGCAGAGTTTCGCCGGAGCTGATCGATAAATACCTCGGAGCGCAAAAATAATGCAACAATCGATATCTTTCACAAAGGCGAATTTAATCGCCTCAAAAAACACACTCGACCTTTCAAAAAAAGGATTCGAACTTCTTGACAAGAAACGAAGTGTCCTCATTATCACAATGATGGGTTTTATTGATCGCGCCAAGGAGATACAGGAAAAGGTGAAAGACATCTTTACAGAGGCCTACAATGCGTTACAGACGGCCAACCTGACGCTTGGTATCGATACGGTGCAGGAAATCGCTTATTGTATCCCGGAAGCCGAGTCCTACGATATCACAGACACGTTCGTAATGGGCGTTCCGATTCCGAAGCTGCATTACGATGTTCAGCCAAAACACGGATCCTATTCTTTGATCACAACGAATGCGTCGCTGGATATCGCCACGCAGAAATTTTATGAAGTCAAAGTACTCCTTTATGAACTTTCCGAAATCGAAGATTCCGTATACAAGCTTGCGATGGAAATCAGACGTACGCAGAAACGTGCGAATGCGTTGAGCAACATTCAGATCCCGAAATATGAAGAATTGGTAAAACAGATCACAGAGACACTCGAAGAAAAAGAACGCGAAGAATTTTTCCGTTTAAAGAAAATTAAAAAGAAAAATGCCGAACGTGAAAAAGAAGCACGGAGAAAAGCGGAAACACAGGCATCGTAATAAAACGAAACCCTCGATTTTCTCGGGGGTTTTCGTTATGCAACGACGTAAGTAAAACGATTGCCCGGCAACTACAAATGAAGTACAAAAAAGCCGTCGATTCCTCAACGGCTTTTATTATATTCCAAATCTTATTTATCCAGATCATTCGCGGGCTGATCAGCCAGATATCGAATAATGTCCGAGCGGGCAATAATCCCTACCAACACATTGTTTTCATCGACAACCGGTACACGGTTGATGTTCTTTTTTCCGATCAGTGAAATTACTTTCATGCCGGAATCTGTCGCATTCACTGTAATGACGGATTTTTTCATCACATCATACACATGTGTCGTATCAAGTACTTCCACGCCCTTTTCCACTGCATTTTTGCTATTGACATCCGTGTAGGGATTCAGCCATGCGGACGACGAAATCGCTGCTACCACATGGAGTTTTCCGGAGAATTTTACGATATCGCTTTCAGTAATCATCCCGATCACCATACCCTCGTCGTTGACAACCGGCAATCCGCTGATATTGTTTTCTGCCAAAATTTCAATCGCTTTTTTCAGCGAGTCGTTGTACTTTGCGCTGATCACTTTTTTGGTCATAATATCCGATGCATTTCCGATCATATGAAAACCCTCCGTAGTTGATTTTTTGATTTCTACTACTATTATAACTTTCTTGCGTGTTCTTTTCAATACAGGATACGGATTCTTTGTTAACACGTAAAGGTACCAACAGTCAGATACCTTATTTATACGGATTTTTTAAATATTTCTTTACTTCTTTATAGAGAAATCCGCCTTTGATTTTTTTCGGATCAAAGATCTGCTTGCTCTCGTCTCTGATCGCGTTCAGATCAAATCCGCTTTTGATAACAAATTTCTTATATTTTCTTGTTTCAATCGCCTTTTGCGGACATCCGTATACACAGCGAAAACACATGACACATTTATCGGAAAAAACAGGCATGCCGAAATTAATCTTGATATTCTTTCGCGGACAATTCGACACGCACCAACCACATTCGTTGCACGTTTTACCGACAGAAAGCTGCTGTCCGAATTTATAGGCATATTTTCGGAAATTTGAAGACATACGCAGCAGCATTTTCTTTGCAAACGGTCTATTGCTGTTTCTTTTTATATTACCGCTCAATATCTGATTGACACAGTATTCCGCTTTTTCGGGAAGCACCTGCAACAATCTGGGGTTCAACTGGTGTTTATCTTTGATCAGAACATTTGCGGGCATGATGAAGGATCGCTCATAAAATAAATTATAGCCGCGCACTTCAAGGTAATCGGAAACAACAATGCTGCATGCCGTATTCGGCCACATTTCGCCTCCGCCCGAGACCGAAATGACCGCGCAGGAAAGACCGTTCCCATCCGGAAGAGATTCCATCCAATCAAAAATCGGAACCGGAGCACCCGCAGCATATACCGGAAAACACACGATCAACAGATCGCATTTTTCGGTTTGATTCGCATACTCGTATTCGGGCAACTGCATGTCCAGCGCATTCAGTTCCGCCGTTCGCCCTGCATTTTCAAAGGCTTCTTTCAAGGCGCCTGCAACCATCGCGGTGCCGCCCGTGCCCGAAAAATAGACGATCTTGATTTTTTCTGCACTCGTCACTTTTGTTGCTTCCGCATTTCGCACTTCCGTAACGATATCGCGCAGTGACATCGTATCATTCAGTGATTTCTTAATATCTTTTTCATAGATACCGCCATGATAACAGATAATTTTCTTAATATCGTAGCAAAGCAGTTTACGGGCAGATTCCTTAGCCTGCGCAATATCAAGCGTATACTGCGGGTTGGCAATCATGAGTTTTCCGTTTGTTACAGATAACGCATCCCCAGAAATTAAAACCTGAAACTCATTCAAATACACTGAAATATGCCCGGGCATATGTCCCGGCGTCGGAATAATCTGCACTCCGCCGCACCAGGGATAAGGTTCCTCGTATTCTAAAATACAATCGACCGGTGCGGCTTCAACAGATGACATCATCTGCATCAACAGCTTCGCTTCCTCTTTTTCGTTTTCAGGCAATGTTTCATAGATTGCTTCCGCCTGCAAAAGGCGCAAAGAATTTTTCTCCCCTCGGATATACGGAGCCTGTTCTTCGGAAGCATAAATTTCAATGTTCGGATACGCTTCCCTGATTTCATGCAATGCACCGATGTGATCATGGTCGTGGTGAGTAATGATTACTTTTGTCAGCGTATCAAGATCAACGCCCTCTTCCTCTGCCGCGAGCTTGAGTTGTGCGAGAAAATGCGGATAGCCGCAGTCAATTAAAATCAGATCCTGTTCGTCGCGCAGCAATACCGGATGAATCGTCTCGGTCTGCAATCCGAATGTGTGGTCAATATTAAGTACAAAATATTCGTTCATATTATATTGATTCCCTTTTATTGTTAATTTCCAGAAAAACCGATTTCACTTTTTGTATCGGATGTTGGGTTATCTGTGCCACCTGCTCCGGTGTGTTTCCTTCTTTGAGCAACCGCGCAATTACAATATCCATATTTTCGCCGACTTCGATGATGTGCCTGTCCGGATCATAAAACCGAATTGTACGCTGTCCCCAGTCATGCAGACGGATGGAATGCAATAATTCGAGATCATCCCGATCTGCCAACTTCTGCATCAAGTCATCAAAATCATCGATTTCGAAATACAGTTCCGCATTATGCGATTGTGTCAGGACAGATGATAACTCCACCGAAATCATTTGCGCAAAATGTTCTTTCTGCTGGAAGGAAAAATCTCCTTCGAAGACAATATTTTCGCCAAAATCATACTTTAGTTTCTGTCCGAGCAATCCACTGTAAAATTCTTTGCAAACATTGATATCTTTGACAGCGAACAACGGACATTGAAATTTCATAGCAGCCTCCGTTTTCATCATCATTACGTCCAAAGCGAAGTAAGAAACATTGGTGTGCTTGTTTCCGATGCTTCAAAACCACAGCGTTCATAAAACGGGACTTCTTTATTATATGAAATCAATACGATCCGCAGGTAGTCGGCATACATTTCCTTCATCATCCGCATCAGTTCATTGCCGATCCCGTTTTTCTGATATTCGGGTCGCACTAACAGATAGTGGACATACGCGGTCATTTCGCTGTCATCGAGCGCATTGAGCAAACCGACAAGCAATTCGCCGTTCCACGCAGTGAACACGCTTCCGGAATGCGCCATTGCTTTTGCAAGTCTCTCGGGATATTGTCCCGAGGACCATCCGACGGATAAGAAAAGTCCGGCAAGTTGCTCTGCTGAAAATTCTTTTGTATTTTTATAAGTTATATTCATACTGTTCCCGCTGTTTCATCATCTTTTGACAGTGCGATCAGCTCATCTCGAATGGTATCCGAATGATATGCCCCGCCGTGATAACAGGCAATTGTTTCAATATCCAGATCCAAAAATGCTTTCACTGCCTCTTTTGCAGCTTCATGATCCATACTGAATGAAGGGTCTGAATAGCTCAGCCGATCTTTTCGCAGTACAATCGCATCTCCGCTCACCAGTGTTTTAAATGCTTCCAGATAGACGGAAATATGCCCCGGCATATGACCCGGCGTCGGAATAATCCGCATGCCGCCGACCAAGGGCAGTCTTTCGGAATCATGCAGCACGAAATCAACACGCCCCGGTTTGAGTGCGCCGTACATCTCATGAATCAGGTGATACCGCTGAAAACGTCGGCTGCTTGGATCCGGCTTTGATTTCTCATACAAATGCTGTCTGATAAACTGCTTCTCTCCGCTGATATAGGGTGCTTCCAATTCCGATGCTATGACCTGCACATTCGGATATTGTTCAATCAACTCAGCAAGCGCTCCCATATGATCATAGTCCTGGTGCGTAATTACGATCTTTGTCAGCCGGTCAAAATCGACATTTTTTTTTGCCGCGGCATCTTTCAGCTTCTTTGAAAAAGTAGGATATCCGCAGTCAAACAGAATCAAATCGTGTTCGTCTTCCGCAATGATCGGGTGGATCTCTTCGGGACGCAATACTTCAAAAGGGACGTCCAAAATTGTCAGTCTTCTCATGGTGCTTCTTTCTGAATCCGGTTGTTTTGCATAACCTGTTCTGGTATTTGTAACAGCGAATGATACATTCTGTACGTTGTGATTATATAGCATAAGCTTGCTGATAGCAAGTATTAGGAGCGTAAAGTAAGGCGGAAACATAGAATATTTCCCTTACCTGAAGACTTTTTTAGCGTTCTGAATAGAGAAAATGTCCCGTTGACTTTCGAAAACAGAAGCATTATTTTTGATTAATATTGATTTATATTCAATTTAGATTTATACTATAGTCAATAGAGAATCATAATTGAAGATCCGAAAGGAGCTGATGATATGCCAAACGAAAAAAATGTATTCCCGAATTACAAACACTGGCTGCGCGGAGGAAAACTGAATCAAAAACGCCATGTGGATATGACAGAAGAAGAACTGAAACATATCGCGCTGTGCAAAGGAATCAAAGAATCTCATCCATGCAAGAACCCGCTGTTTTTGTGTATGGAATGCGGCAATTACGGCTGTTCGCAGGAAGTACTCGATAAGTGCACGGAACAGGGATTTAAAGGCGACAAATGCCTGCATTGCGGTTCCGTCGGAACAAGAGTACCGATCATGCAGGATCAGTTCGAGCAGATTATGAAAGACTGGGAAAATGAAGTTCCGAAAACAGAATAAAAGATATACAGTTAAAAAAAGGAGCAGTTTGCTCCTTTTTTGTTAAAGTGAATTTTGTTGTTCGTTGCGTTCCACCCGTTTGCGGTATTCGCTGCGTTGTGTATGAATCAGCATGATTGCACAAACCAGCGAAGTGACACTGAGGGCAAACATCAACCATTTTGTTGTCGGGTTGTCGGTCAGTCCGAGTGCGCTGTTAAACTTATCTACGATAAAGATCGTCATCAGCATAAATGAAATCACAATGCTGATATGCGGTAATATTTTTGATATCCGTTTCATCAGAATCCTCCTAGTCCAAATCCGTAATATAAAGAATATCGCTGACTTCACGTCCGCCCTTATACGGTTGGTTTGCAACCACGGAACCGAATGTCATCACCGAAGATTGTCCGCCATCCATATTATAGGCAGCGGTGCATCCAAGCGACTGGAATAATTCCGCCAGCTGTTGCATCGTCATACCGACGGAATATCCGGCAGCACGTCCATCCACCGTAACAAAGCAGTAATGACCGGGCTCATAATAACCGACCGCAGTACGCGGGTTTAAGCCTTCAATGCTCCCTACGCTGTCATAGTAGGACAATACCGCATTTCCGTTGTCATCGATCAATGCGGGACCGAAGCACCATGCCTGCCATGCACCCTCCGACATCGCAGTCTCGGGATTAAATTCATTCACCGTGTATGTTTTCATGGTACCGTCATTGTACAGCACAAGCACATCGTCATCACTGTCCATCTCAGAGTTGTAAAGTACCCCGTTGCGAATAACAACCCCATCCGAATCGATTCCATAGAAATCACCGTTCACCGCGCAGACCGCCTTGCTGTCGATTGCCAGATTGAGGATTGTATCGGTATATCCTCTTCCGTACACCCCGTCGGCAAATGCTGTACGGAAACACGCAATATCTGCAATATAAATATCTTCGATGTAGTAAGTGACACCGTTCTGCTGCACACTTGTCAACGTTACGTTGACGGAATCGCTGATATACATATTGTCGGTCGAGAGTGCTTCCCCGGTCGTAAATTTGCCTGCAAATTTTTGCGACAGGCTCTCTGCGGAATCCGTTCCTTTATCGGAGGAAGTACCTGTACTTGCGATTACTGAGGCATTCTCCGAATCTACGACAGAATACGTTTGCGGTTTCAGATAGAGAAAATAGGCATAGCAGAACATACTGCCGGCAATCAGCAGAAAATCGATACAGATCAGAAGCGGCAGCGGAATTTGTTTGCCGTGGTTTTTCTTATGTTTTTTTATGAGTCTTTTTTTGTTATCTTGTGTATTTTCGTTTTTAGCAGGTGCTTGCATGCGCCTTCCTTTCGACTTATATTTATATATTTTTCTTTTTGAAAATAAATCGTTTCTGCACTTGAAAACTAAGAGCAAACAATGACAAATCGGTAGCCGGCTTCACAATCCAAAGCGGTATTCCGATTAGCAGGTTCAGCAGATACATCAGTCCGTAATTGAGCACCAGGATAATACCTGCGAGCAGATAATATTTCAGAGCGGCAACAGCAAAGCTTTCGCTGCTTTTAAATACGAGTTTTTTGTTCATGATGAAATTACACATCGAACTGATGATTCTGGCACCAACCGCCGCATACAGCAGTGAGAGCGCAGGGGCGTATGATAAGAGCATCAACTTCAGCAGAATAAAAACACTGTAATCAATTAAAAATGAGATCAGTGACGATGCGCTGAATTTAAGGATTCTCGAATAAATACGGAACGAATCCCGCAACACATGAAAATGAGAAGATGCGTTGTCGTCAATATAGACTGTTTGAATCGGGATTTCCGTCATCGGAATATGCTGTTCGGCAGCCCAAAGCAAGACATTGATTTCATACTCGTAAAGCGAGCCTTCAATGACGGCAAGCTGACGGAACAACGGTTGCACAAAGCCTCTCAACCCCGTCTGCGTATCGTAAATCTTCACCTTGCTGGTTACGGAAAAAACCCATCTCGTGAGTGTGTTGCCGAATTTACTCTTAAACGGTACATGTCCGTCAAAATGACGGCTCCCGAGCACGACCGGCGCATCGAGATTATCCAGCGCATCACCGACACGAATAATATCCGCCAGTGCATGCTGTCCGTCCGCGTCCGCTGTGATCACTGCTTTGCATTCCGGCATATGATTCACAATGTAAGAAAAACCTGTTTTCAGTGCGCATCCCTTCCCCATGTTTTTTTCATGCGTAAGCAGGACAGCATCTGCGGGCAATTCCGAAAATACAGCATCCGACCCTGCACCGCTGCCGTCATTGACAACAAGCACCTGATACCCTGATGCAATCAAAGACGCAACAAGTGGGACAAGCGCGTCCGTCGGTTTGTATGCAGGTATTAATATCGTTGTTTCGCCTTGTAAAAACATTTTGTTCTCCATGCACGTTATTCTACGGATTTTTTCTTAAAAGAGTCTGAACTTGCGCTTTTCAGCATACACAATCATAATTCGTTAATGTTTGGGTGTCATTAAAATATATCCGCCCATTTCACGGAAACCTATTTTTCGATAAATACTTCCCGCTTCGGGATTGTCGTAAAACAGACAAAGAAACTGCATTCCGCTTTCGATACAGTCGGTGCAGAGCGCAGCAACCAATGCGCTTGCGATCCCCTGTTTGCGATAATCGGGATGCGTGGCAACACCAATCACCATTGCAGACATTGAATTTGAAGCAGCGATGGAGGCAACCCCTACCAACCGATCCCCGTCAAATGCACCGTAACCCTTTCCCGCGGTCTCAAAATTTACTTTGATATTTTCGGTCTGTTCTTTTTCTCTGCCGTAATAAGAATCCCGGAATTCATCGATCAGTAAGAACAGTCCGACTATTGTTTCCGCGTCATCCGAAGTAAGTGCACGCACTGTGTACCGGCTCTGAAGAATACATGCATTCTCCACCCTCTGCAATTTTGACAAATAGCTTCGTTTCACGTTCATTTCGGGGAAATACGGTACGATGCGCTCCAGCACACTTGCCTTCCCGTTGATAAACTGAACATTTTGCTTTTTCAGATATGCTGCAACATCTGCACTGTCATAAGCATCGGATTTGCTGTACAGCACAAAACTGTCCCGATAACGCAGCAGCATACTGTCAAATCCCGAATCGTTCGGATGCGCGAACAGTTCAACGTGCTCCGAATCAATCCCGAAATTTTCGATGTCGCCGATCATGAACAGATTGAATTCAGGCTCATCCGATATATAATTCATAATCGCTTCGCGATCCGCTTCGTATAGTTTTATCATATCAATACTCCCATTAACGTAAATATTATATCATATCAAAGTAAATACTTTGCAAAAAAACACCCAAAGGTGTTTTCGGTGTAAACTGCCTACTCCGCCAATGTGCGGATGAAATCCAGATATTCTTCTTGGATGCGCTTTCGATGCACAAAACACATTGCAGGAATGATCAGCGAAACAACGATTGCCAGACAGCCGACTGCATAAAACACCGGGTTCGGCACATTTGCAAACACAATTCCCATGCTCATCCAAACCATCAGCCAGATCACTGCAAATGCATACGCGTAAAACGTTTTTGCAAATCCGTATCGAATACCGCATTTCACGCCATCAGAGACGATTTGCCCGCGCAAAACAGTCGCAAGCGTATTTCGTATCGGTTTCGGGCTTTGTCGAATCAAAATGAATTTCTCGCCGTCACGCTTGCCGATCATCATAACAGCGTCTCTGTAAATGTGATGCGGGCATTCCCTCTGGGCAGAAAATTGCATATCCAGTTTCTCTTTCAGTTGATCGGCCGAATATTGACTTTGCAAAAAATTTTCAGTCATCGTCTCTCCGCACATCCGTAAGTTGAATGACACTCATGGATGCGTCCTTGCCAGTTCGTTGGATTTTCTGTTATCCAATATTTTAATCATTACATAACAACAAATCAAGAGTAACATGGGAAACAGCCAGTTCAGCGTACAAAGTATCACTCCGTTTAAGAAATACCGCACTGCGACCATCGCAGTAAATAAAAACGAAAACAGAACGACAGACCCGATCCTGTACTTTTTGTGCTTCGAGAGTTCAAACGCATATTTTGAGAAAACCAGATAGATTAAATTTGCTGCGATAAGCGCACAGATCGAGGAAATAACAAAACCGAGACTGATGTCCATCTTCAAAACATCGGATGAGACACCCTTCACTGCTGCAATGATCGTTTTGCTCAGTATTTCGTAAATGAACAACACGCCAAATCCTACAATGAGCACATATGCCATTTCGATGAATTTTTCCTGTTTGCTTTTTTTTCTGCCGTTTTGAATCAGATCGTCACAAAACCCTTTATAATCCTCACCGACAACATCCTGAAACGCCTGTCCTCTCATCTGCGCTTCTTCAGCCATCCCGATCAGTTCCTTTCGGATAATCTCAATATCATATTCACACAAATCAGAGGAGTGCAGATAAACGATCATGTCTGTCAGGATTAGATTGGTTGATTTTGACAGTGATGTTTCACTCTTGTTGTTTTCTTTGCGCAATTTCTTTTCAGCATTCATTTGACTGATCCTTTGCCTGTATAATTTTTTCCACGGTACGGGAAATATTTCCCCAACTTTCTATGAATGATATGAGCATCTCTTCACCCAACTGCGAGAGCGTATAATATTTTCGGTTCGGACCAAGCGGTGAGGCACGAAATTCCGAACTGATCAGTTCTTTTCGCTCCAAACGCACAAGCAAAGGATAGATCGTGCCTTCGCTGATCTCAGTGAATCCGAACGATTTCAGTTTCTCCATGATTTCATATCCGTAGCTTGTTTCGTGCGAGATCACCTGAAGGATACATCCTTCAAGCGTCCCTCTCATCAATTGCGATTGATCAAACATCATTCTCTACCTTGCACTGCCGTATAGTGGAATATCTACATTGTAGTACATGGTAGCAGATTTGTCAATATTTATCTGTCGTAATATAGTTTGATCGTTTCAAGACAAAAAAACATCCTGCTCGGAAGCAGAATGTTCTCTCCAAACGGATGCAGTGAATAGAAATTACATTGAGGATTTACATTCCTTCATACATTTCGATTCACTTTGTTCTTGCTATCGGAGACTATTTTTATACAATATCAGACTGTTTGATATCTGTTATGCCAGACACGATTGCTCCGCTTTCTTCAATCAATGCCTTCACTTTATCTTTACTTTTCGTTTCACCCCCGCCCGAAATCAAAAACACCTCAACCGTCTTGCCGCTCGGAAGCATCGGTATGATTGCATTGAATGCAGGCGCAGGAAATCCTGCCCATACAGGAGCCGCCATTACAACCATGTCGTATGCATTCAAATCAATCGGGTCACCTTGCAACGCAGATGCTTTCTGTTTCATCGCAGCAGGTGCGCCGGAAAAAAGCGAACCAAGCATGCTTCTCTTCTTTGCTTCTTTCACTTCGAATAAATCCGCGTTTCGTTCTTTTGCCAGATTTTCTGCAAATCGCTTGGTTGAACCCTTGAATGAATAATAGACAATTGCTGTTTTCATTTTTTTACCTCACTTAATTTTAATATGATCTTGCTTTTTATCTTTGTTTGTAAAACTGCACATAACAAAGTTCCTCATACCCAAGGTATCCGTAAAGCCCGATTGCATGTTCGTTCTCGGCTTCTGCTTCCAGACGGAACCGAACCGCTTTTCCGTCATATTCTGTTTCAAGAAAGCGAAACAACTCTTTTCCGAGACCAATGCCGCGATACGCAGCAAGAAGATACACCTCCTCGATCCATAAAACAAGACCGCCCGATTCATTCGAATACATCAATGAGACAAGTGCATAACCCGCCGCCTTACCATCGGATTCAATCAGGTACCCGGCAGCATAGGGATTGTCCGTCATAATCAGCGCGAATGTCCGCTCAAAATTCTCGTCGGGTATCCGATGCAGCACGGCATCGGAATCGTAAAATGCTTTTGACATTTCAAAATAGATCGCTTTGTCTTTTGGCAACATTTTCCTGATCATTACTAACTCCTCACTGATCCTGCATCTGCGTATTCAGCAGTACCATATGGATATGATCTTCCCAAATACCATTGATACGAAGATATGATCTTGAGATTCCCTCGTTTTGAAAGCCCAGTTTTTTTGCTACGGCAAGCGACGCACCATTTTTGGGCATAATATTGGCTTCAATGCGATGAAGACCGATTTCATCGAAAGCAATCCGAATGAGCTGCCCAACCGCTTCTGTTACATACCCTTTGCGCAAATGCGTCGCATCTCCTCTATAGGACAGAAAACAGGACAGAAATGCACCCATAACAATATTGCTGATTCCGACCGAACCGATGATTTGATCGGGATGATTCTTTTCGCTGAACCAGAAACAAACAGAAGTGCCATTCTCATACCCAATCATATGATTGCACATCTGCTCTCTTTGGTAGTCCTCGATAAAAAATTCCTCGTCACGGGTCGGTTCTGTTTCCCTGAAAAATTCTTTGTTCCTTAGAAAATATTCGGCAACCCGTCCGGCAATCGAAACATCCGATTGCGTTAATATCAATCGTTCGGTTTCATAAACATTCTGCATATTTACTCTCCTGCAAGACACGGCATATTTTGGTTCGGAACAAACAAGCGAGTGAAGCTTTATCTTAATTTCTTTTTGTATCCGCTGTTTACACCCGAGAGAAAACCGCTTGCTTCATAAAACGCGCACGCATCCCTTCTGTCGGTCTCTGTAACAAGGATCATTTGCGTGCATTCCCGCTCTCCGGCGATAATTTCCAATTCGTTCAGCAGCGCAGAGGCAATGCCTTTTCTTCTTTTCGTTTGATCGACAATCATATTTTCGATCACAAGAAATGGACGGCAGTCTCCATACAGTTCCGCGCAGATAATACCTGTTACCGAACCGATCAACCGCTCGTGTTCAACCGCACTGAGTAAAATATGCGTGTCTTTGTTTTTGATAACAGCAAACTGTTGCTCCATTTTTTCGGTGTCCGAAGGTTCTCCCCAAAAAAGTTGATATAAATTTGCAAGCTGAGGAATATCTCCTTCGATCATATTTCTGATTTGCATAACGCCCTCATTTGACGATTAATATTCTTCTCTGAGCCCGAATTCAGCAGATTCCACCCATTCGTACGGACGGTTGAGCATCGCTGTCATATCGTCCATAATGCGATAATGCACTTTTTCCTGTTCGATTAAAAACGAAAACAGTGCCTTTTCTTCTTCGCTCTGTGCGTCGCCCAAATATTTTTCATACAAATCAATACTCTGCTGCTCAATCGCAAGTGCTTCACGATACACGTCCAACTGATTCGGGATCGTTCGTATCGCATTGCTGTAATTCTCCCTGTCTGCAAACAGACTGTCTGTTTCTTCGGCAGTATGATATTCTTCGAGTGTGTAGGCTTCGCTCTTTTGAAATTTCTTAAGGATCTCACCATGATAAAATTCATCTCTTGCCAGCAGCCGAAATACGGTTGCTGTGACATTCCCTGTGTTCAATTCTGCCTGTTTTTTGTAATATACTTCTCCGTCATGTTCGTTCTTCATTGCAAATTCAAAATCATTCATGTCCGATCTCCTTTCAGTATTACAAATTGTATATCAAAATAAAAATATTTGCAGCCAACAGAATACACATTGCAAAAATCAGTTTCGCTTTGTTTTCTTGCGGAGCGGAAAACACGCGCCAAGCAAGAAAACCCGTAATCGCAGTTTCGACAATCAGACCGATTGCCGTCGGCATCGTCGTGCCTGCCTCTCCGCCCGCAGTGATCTGCATGACCAGCATGTCGGGGAGGAAAAAATAAGCCGCCAAATTGCCGATACACGTAGCTGCGAGGATAATAACTGCAATCCTATTAAAACTGTTTGTCCGTTTTTCCATATCTGCATCACCTTTTCTCTGATTCATTTTTGGTTAAGCCCGTTTATTCGCCGATAATTTTGATCAGTACACGCTTATCGCGCATTCCGTCAAATTCATAATAAAACAACTGTTCCCATGTACCGAAATCGAGTTTTCCGTTTGTGAGCGCAACCACTGACTCGCGACCCATCACAGTACGTTTCAGATGCGCATCCGCATTGTCCTCGAACCCGTTGTGTTGATACTGACTGTAGGGTTTTTCGGGCACCAGTTTTTCAAGCCAGACTTCATAATCATGATGCAGCCCGCGTTCGTCATCGTTGACGAACACACTTGCGGTGATATGCATGGGATTGACAAGCACGAGTCCTTCTTTGATGCCGCTTTCCCGCACAGCCTCCTGCACCAGCGGTGTGATGTTCACGATTCCACGCCGCGTGGGAATATGAAAGCTCAGTTCTTTTCGGTATGTTTTCACAGGCACCTCCGTCGTTGTTTTGAGGATGTCTTTATTATACCTCATATTAAAATAAAAAACAAAAGCGGCAATAAACCGCTTTTGTCTATTTCTTTACTCTCAAGAATTTCCTGCCTGCCGCGGTGATCGGGCGGAACAGCGGACCTTCCATTTCAGAAACCACGTCTTTGAGTTTTTCGCGAATCGGAATCTGCTGCGGACAGTGGGCTTCGCATTTACCGCATTTCACACAAAGAGAAGCATACGCAGGATGCGCCGTAACAGCACCGGTATTTTGCATGTACAGCATTTTAATGCGCTTTGTTCCGAGCATGTACTTTTCGTTGTACATGGAAAAACATCCCGGAATGTCCACGCCCGCAGGACACGGCATACAGTAGCCGCAGGCGGTGCAGTTCACTTTCATCTTTTCTGCGAGAATTTTGTTCGCCTGCACAAAATAAGATTCTTCCTGTTCGCTGAATGCATTCGGCAGCGCATCCGAAGCAATGCGCAGATTTTCTTCCAGCTGATCTTCGGCACTCATGCCCGAAAGCAGCAACGTCACTTCGGGATGGTTCCATACCCAACGCAGCGCCCATTCGGCGATGCTTCGCTTCGGCTGCGCGTCCGCCCACATTTCGGTCAGTTCCTTCGGAAGCGCATTGACGATCTTGCCGCCGCGCAGCGGTTCCATAATGATAATCGGCAAACCTTTCGACGCAGCGTATTTCAGCCCGTCTGTTCCCGCCTGGTTGTTCTCGTCGAGGTAATTGTACTGTATCTGGCAAAAATCCCAATCATAGGCGTCAACCAGTTTGACAAACTGGTCTTTGATTCCATGAAAGGAAAACCCGATATTGATGATCTGACCGTTCCTTTTTTTATTTTCGATCCACTCCTTGATCCCCATTGCAACCAGACGATCCCATGTTCCGATGTCCGGCAGCATATGAAGCAGATAATAATCGATATAATCCGTCTTCAGACGCTCCAATTGTTTGTCGAAATATTTATCGAAATCCTCCGCTTTTGTCGCCAGATACTGGGGCAGTTTGGTTGCCAGTTTGATTTGGCTGCGATATCCTTTCGCCATAAAATCGCCCAGTACAGACTCGCTTTTACCGCGGTGGTAAATATAAGCCGTATCAAAATAATTCACGCCTTCGTCAAGTGCGTGTTTCAACATCGCTTCGGTGCGGGGAACATCGATTGTATTTCCGTTCGTGGGAAAACGCATACATCCGAACCCCAAAATAGAAAGATGATCTTCATTTTTCACATTTTTTCTGTAATTCATATATTTTGCACTGCAAACGTCCGATCAATTACTTGTTTTCGTTCGTTTGTTTTTTCAGTTCCTCTCTGATTTTTCTGTATTGAATAATCGGTCCGTCGCCTTTGATCAAGTGTTCGCTGCTGAAGTAAGCCGAAGCCTTCGGTTTTTGCGTGATGACGACCCGTTTGTCCTGACGCTCGATTTTGCGGTTCGCAAATTTTCCCGTCCATGCAATCAAGGAATCAATCGGTTTGATATTCGTAAGTTTATTGTAGAAGCGAATGTAGAGAATTGTATTCTCATCATCCACCGGGGCGAAATAAATCATGACCTTGATTTTTTCGCTGATATGATTCATCCAGACATTCGGATATTTGAAGCTCAGATAGGTCGGTTTGATTTCGCATTCCTCGGCAGGACGCGGCATCTGCCCGCGGTCGATCTCGTTATCCGCACTTGTAATAATGTTATAATCTTCGAATATCACTTTTGGTCCGTTAACCAGTGTATGATTTCCCCGACCGATGGTATTGTAATGCACAAAAGGCAGATGAATAACATCCAGTTGGTTTTCGATGCTGCGCGAATAATGCGAATTCCAGAGATCTTCCATTTCACTGTACACATAGGAATCATCAAGATACGGTTCAAAAAACGGAATGTCTCCTTGCGCATCTTCGGCATTCCCAAACCACAGATAGATAATGCCGTGCGCTTCTCTGACGGCATAATGCCGGACATTGTATCTGCTGATATCTTCTTTGGAAGAAATTCCGTTCGCAGGAATAAAACGGCAGGTACCGTCGGTTTGAAATTCCAAACCGTGAAACGGACACTGCACACAGTTCCCTTTTATTTTTCCTTTGCTGATCGCGGCACCTCTGTGCGTGCATTGATCAACCACGCAGCCCAGATTGCCGCTGCCGTCCCGAAACAATGCCAAATCAAGATTCAGGCGCTTGAGCTCTGTAATCTTTCCCTGTTTCACTTTTTTCGACGGCAGTATACCGTACCATTGATTTGGAATCACACGAACCTCCATAATCGGGACGCTTATTGATTGATAACAATTTCAGTATAGCGTGCATTGTCATTATTTCCAATAACCTGAAATACGAAAATTCAGTTCGACGACCTGATAAATCATGCTCATGATTTTAAATAAAAAAAAGGACCCCACCGTGTCAGCCCGCCCGTACATCCTTTTTCTTTTTTGCCAATGTTTCGGTCAATTCGAAGCGATTATGAAATTCTTCACTCTGATTTCCCGCACATACACAGGTAAGCGAAATCAATGGGAATTTCTGCAGCTTATTGTTTCTGTTTTTGGAAACAATGTATCCTTTTTCGCTGTCTTCCTCCGAATAGTACTGCACGACTTCCTTTTCAAAAGCGCTGACCGCATTGATAAAAAAAGCTTCGTCTACATGCTGATCGATAATGGCAATAAAATCATCTCCGCCGATGTGTCCGACAAACATATCCTCAGGCAAGTATCTTTGCAGCGTTTCGGAGAGCAGTTTAATGATCAGATCTCCGTTTTCAAATCCATATACATCATTGAATGCTTTAAAATGACGGATATCGAAATACGCCGCAGTATAGGGTTCCCCCGATGAAACACAGCGGTTAAGATACTCTTCGATCATAATATTGCCTGGAAGTCCCGACAGCGGATTCATATTTTTTGCGGCATTGACTTCGATTTCAACCGTTTTTTCCAATAAGCGTTTGATCGTCACGATGCCCGAGAAATTGCCGTGACTCGTCAAAACGATAAAATCATAAAGCCGGTCAAGTGTTCTGGACATTGCCATCTCCGAAACCAGATTAATCGGCGTCTGATCATCCAAACTTAAGAACTGATCATCCATCATCAGAGACACCGGCTTGTTTTGATACAGCGGAAATCCGTATTTTCCGCTCATTTTCAGTGCAAGTTTCTCTCTCGTCATCATTCCGACCGGAATTTCGCCATCCAATACTACATAACCGATACACATCGGACTTTGCATCATTTTTTCATATATTTCGGAAGATTTGAGCATCGGCGATACAGTCTCAATCGATTCGGATAGTTCGCAGATGGGATAATGGTGTGACTGCATAGCCGTATCCCGATGACATTTGATCTGAAATTTTTTTATCTCTTCTATCAAAGTATTCGGCAGCGGGCTGATGACACTTTCAGGCATTTGCAGATAGTACCCCTGTCCGTAAGAAACCCCCAATTCAATCAGTGTCTCCAACTCATTGACGGTCTCGATCCCTTCCGCAATCAGAATCATATTGGATGATCGGCTCAGCTCGGTCATACTTTTCACGATCGCGCGTTTCAGTTTGTTTTGATCGATATCGCGTACCAGATGCATATCCAGTTTCATATAAGTCGGTCCGATACTGCTGATCAGATTCAATCCGGAAAATCCCGCACCGACATCATCGATCGCAATTTCGAACCCCTGCTCCGTATAATGACGGATCGTATTGCAAAATCCGTCAATGTCAGTGATCATGCTGCGCTCGGAAATCTCAAAAACAACGGCTTCCGGATCGATCTGATACTGCTCCAAAAATGACTTGGTAAACCCTTTGATAAACGCAGTATCGTTCATGATATTGGAATTGACATTGATAAACAGCTTTTTGTTGTAAGGAGGCTGCATACCCAGAAAAGCTTTTTCAAGCGCTGCGGTTCTGCACAGCAATTCCAGTTCCCAAAGACAGCCGAACTCCTCCGCATAAACAAAAAGATCACCGGGAGATTTGATGGGACAATCGCATGTGATTCTGCTGAGTGCCTCATGTCCGAGAACCGTTCCGTTTTTGAGCGATACGATCGGCTGAAAAACAGTTCTGATGCATTTATTTTCGATAATTTCCAGCATTGCTTTCTGATATTTACGAATGGCTGATGTTCCCATTTTACTATGCTCTCTTCTGAAGTCGTTCCGCCGCAAGCTTCCCAAGCAGATTCGGGTTTGGTTATAACGATCGCGCCGGGCACCTGCAAAGGCTGTCATTCATGTTCTTACTGTTACATTATATCGTGAACAATGAGCAGAAACTGATCAATGGGATATATAGATCGTGTAAAATTTCAGTAAATCACATCATTCGGAACGTTGATATTGTCAATTCTGTTTTTTTCTGTATCCGGTACCGATAAATTTCGCGACTATCATTCCGTCCTCATCGAATACTTCGACATCATAGACACAAATACGGTTGCCCGCAGACACTTCTCTTGCCTGCGCCGTCACGACTGCTCCTTTCGGCGCGGACAGATAGGAGATACTCACATTGATCCCCGTGGTCAGAATTCCGGCGGCATTCGATGCGGCCGCAAATGTAAAATCGGCAAGCGTAAAAAGAGCCCCTCCCTGCACTCTGCCTGCACCGTTGATATGAAACGGCATAATTTCCATTTTCGCCTCGGCGAAATCAATTCCGACTGTAACCAATTCAATGCCGACATGTGCGGCAAACCGGTCATTTTCCACAAGTTCCGTCATTTCTTTTCCTGTCATATACACGTTAATCCTTTCGATTTTTGTGAAGTATTACAGATCCATTCCATTCTATGTTTTGAGATTCAAACTCAAGGTACAACCTTTGATTACATTACAGATCGTAAAAGCGGTACAGGCGCATCGGGATCGCGTCCGATACGCTTTTTTATTCAATGCACACGATCAAGCGGCATACATTATACGAGTTGTGCATTACAGTGAGCTCCGCTTTGATTATAGCAGATTGTATCAGGAACAGATAAAAAAACAGATAAAAAAACAGATACGCGATTGTATCTGTTTATGTTTTTCAGCCGCTGATAACTTTGTTTCTGCCGGCGGATTTGGCGTCGTAGAGCAAATTGTCCGCACGTTTGAGCGCACTGTCTACCGTATCGTCGTACCGATAATCGGTAATCCCGATCGAAACCGTTACATTGAGTGTATTGCCGTCTTTCGTTACAGAGGAGCGTTCGACCATACTTCGTATTTTTTCTGCAATTGCATAAAGCGATTCTTGTTCTGCGCCGACAAACACAATCAGAAATTCTTCCCCTCCCCAGCGTCCTGTCAAATCGACATTTCTCACCATGCTTCGGAATGTCTTTGCGACCATTTTAAGAACTTCATCCCCCATATCATGTCCGTATTGATTATTGAAATGCCGGAAATGATCAATGTCGATAAAAGCGATACCGAACGGAATCCCCAGCGTTCGGTATTCGTTTGCCTTTGAATCCAAAAAAGTATCAATATATCTGCGGTTGGCAAGACCCGTCAATTCGTCATTCAATGCCAGATACTTTAAGTCCTCAAGCGTTTTGAGCATCTGTCTGTTAATGGTATCGTCTTCAAATACTTCAACGGCACCGATCACTTTGCCCTGCTCATAAATCGGAATCGAGCGCGCACTGACAGGCACGCGATAACCTTCTTTATGATGCAGATAAACGCACATATCTCTGACCTGTGCATCTTTGATTGTCTCACATAAATAACAGCCGTTTTCACAAAGATGGTTGCCGTCCTCGTCTATATGATTCAGAATATTGTCGTGGCAATATCGCCCGATTACTTCTTCAGCTGTATAGCCGCTCATACGTTCTGCGCCTTTATTCCAGAAAATAATCCGTCTGTCGATATCGACCAGATAGACACCCTCGTATATACTTTGAACAATTGTTTTATAAAAATTTTGAGGTTTCATCGATTCCCTGCCTATTATTCGATCTGCTGATAGTTTATTTTATCAATTGTTGCTTTCTGCATATATCGGCAGAAATATCAATTAATTCATCTTTTTTCGATCTTTTCTGCATTTGCCGCTGCCATCAGCGCATATTGCCATTCTTCCAGCGCCTCCTGTGTATCCCAGTCGATCATTTTCGTTTGATGCCCGATTGCACGAAACAATGTGTCAGCGGCGCCCATTACACAATCATCCGCTACAAGACCCCATTGTATTTGATCCAGCAGATGAACAAATAAGGATGTATAGATTACCAGATTTGGAGATTGATCCAGTGAATCAATCAGATTACATGAAGATTCTTTGTCAAGTGCATTGATACAACGGGTTTCCCATACGCTGCGCATCGACTCGCCGCTAATGCCGAAACGCTTCAATCTGCGGAGTACGCTGAACTGCTTGCGTGCGTCCAGTCCCGTTTCCAAAAACAGTGCCTTTTTAACTGCTTCCTTCACACACATACCGATCAGCTCACCCAGCTTACTGTGCTTCCCTGCATGTTCAAAATACAAATCCGACGAAGGATTCGTCAGAATAATCGTTTGATCGGTACCGGAACCGGTTGCAATCCCTGTTGAAAAATTGCTGCCGGCAAGGAGCTCCTGCAACGCAGCTGTTTTCGCTTCCGTACACATCACCAAAGCACGCTCGGCAGTTCCGGCGGCAATATCCGCATCAATGACAAGAATCATATTAATCGTACCGGGTTTCGGAATCATTTTTCGATCCAACGGCTCGTAAAAAGAACTCGGATCACCCGCCCGACCGCCGTTTTTTTCTATTCCTGCGGTTACGAGTGCGGTGACGTTCAGCTCATGATATCGTTTCTCCACCACAGCACAGTTCGCTATTTGCGCCGCAGTCGTCATCCCAACCGTGCATGCAGAGTCAAACCCGTTACGACGCATCAGCGCAAGCATGTGATCTTCGTATGTATCCGCAAGCATGTAGCATTCTTCCGCGGAACAAGTATGATTAAAAACGAGCGAAAGATCCTCGCGGTATCCGCCGTTGACGATTGCTGTGCTTAAAATATTTGCTTTTCCGTCGGTCGCAATCAAGATACTGTTCGTATCATAATCGCGGTAAACGTCCAATCCTGCTGTTCCGAAACGAATCTGATGCATGCGTTTTTTCATGTCTGCTCCGTATTATTTTTTATGAACGATGCGCCTCGTCTGTACCGATCGGACAAGCAATCATACACAAACCGCAACTGTTTTTTCTTCCGATAGCTGTGATTGCTTTGCTGCGCTGTTGATTGCATCGCTTATAATCAATCATATTTTCACGCAGTGCATCGATATTCCACTGTTTGCCATATATGGCATGATCCGGACATGCTTTCATACATGCTTCGCATGATTCGGGGCATTGGCTTTGCCAGATCGGATCATCATATGGCAGAATAATATCCGTCAGCACTGCACCGATTGCTACGCGCGGTCCGTAACGATGTGTAATCAAAACATCGTTTTTCCCGATCCATCCGATGCCGGCATTCACTGCGGCGAACTTAAATGAAAATTCTGCTTTCAAATTTTCCTCATCCCGCTGAACGGATGAGGGAATCCAGGCACGTTGACCGTTTTGCTCCATCAATGCAGACAGATCGTTGATTATCATACAAACCCTGCTTCGCGCCTGCTCCACCGAAAGAGCAAACAGAGGCTCCATATAATTTTCCAACGTAAAATATCCTTCATACGGAACCGCAATCATAACAGCGGAAAAAAATTCCCCGCAATACGGTGAATAATAAATATTGGCAATACCGGACAAAACATCCGAATGCCGTAATATCATTGCATCAATTTCATTCTTCAATTCCCTTGAGAACATTGATTCCCCCAATCAAACACCCCTTATTTCACTGCTGTTTTACAATATTTTACAATATAAGGAAGTATCGGCTTGATTATTTACCCTGAAGTATTCTTCTGAATGCTTACTGTTGGGCATGCAAGGTGAATCGGGTTACTGATAATCCGGTATCCGTTGCATCTGAATGAACCAATCACAACCATCCGTAACCAAGATAACTGTCATTCATAAGACGATAAATCATTGCGCGCAAATCTGACACAGCTTTGCACAGATTGCTCAACCATATCACACACTGCATGATCGGTAAAAAAAGCCACATGCGGCGTTAAGATCACATTCGGGTAAGACTGCAGCAGTGCCAGGTCGCGATGGAACAATATTTTCGCCTTGTAATCGGAGTAATATAAATCCGATTCGTTTTCCAATACATCAAGACCTGCAGCAGCAATCGTTCCGTTTTCAATTGCGTCAACCAAAGCGTCTGTATCCACAAGTGCTCCTCTTGCAGTATTAATCAGTACCGCGCCTTGTTTCATTTTCGAAAATACCGATGCATCAATCAGATGATAATTGCTTTCTGAGGAAGGAATATGCAAAGTAATAATATCAGCCTGAGCATATATGCGCTCAATCGTAACATATTCGGCAAATCCGACCAACGATTCTTTCGGCGCAATATCATTCGCCAGAATCCTGCATCCAAACCCGCTCAATTGGCGAATCAACGCTTCGCCGATCCGACCTGTACCGATTACACCGATAGTCATATCGTGAAGCTCACGCCCGCGTAATCCGCTCAAACTATAATCCTGCACATTATAACGCTGCAAAGTTACTTTTGCGTTACGCAGCGACATTAACATGAGCATAATCGTATAATCCGCAATACTGTAGGGTGAATAATTCACATTTCCAATGCTGATTCCCAACCGCTTTGCAGCGGAACGATCAATATGATCATACCCGATTGTTCTCGTGGAAATAAAACGAACACCCAAATCAAAAAATTGCCTCAGGAGTTTTTCATGCAAGATCGTCGTAATGATACTGATACAGCAGCAACCCGCGGCGAGTTCAACTGTTTGTGCGGACGGTGCCTGTTTGATCATCACGAGCTCTGCGCCGTATTTCTTTGCATATTCACGGAAAAAAGCTTCTTCATCGCTTCGGTAACTGTAAACAGCGATTTTGACGGGATCACTGCATTTCTGATCCTGATCCGTTTGGTTGTCCGCAAGCGACTTGTTCTGCACGTTTTTCTTCATATTTCTCGATCTCTTTTCTTCCCAATTCATTTGTATTGATTGTAAGGCGATACACCACAAACCGGGTAAATAAAAACTCGGTAACAAAATTAATCAGCATCGTACCGCCCAGAACGATATAATCGTTCCAGCCGAATTCAGTCAAGGCTTCCCCCCACCATGTGGACAGCGGCGTGAAGACAAGATAATAACAAAATATTTTCAACATCGCAATCGGTATATTCGCGGTTGATTTAAAGGTATATCTTCGGTTCAGCGTAAAATTATACACAACGGATAAACTCAGCGCAATCAAATAACTCGGCCAGTAACTCCATCCCGTAGTTTCGTTAAGCAACGTAAAGCTGCCCGCCTGTATGATTCCTGCAGATGCAGAAAATAAAGTAAATTTAATGAATTGAATCATTGACTGACGTTTCGTCAATTTCATTTTTTTCTCCCTGTCTGTTTATGGGATTTACTGTTGGAATCTTCTGCCCAACATCTCTTTCAAAGGTTTCTTAATTTCTCCGAAATTCATATTCGGATCCAATGCTCCTTTGTATCGTTCCTTGCCGACATGAAGATCGAATGCATATTCATTGCTGTATTGTTCGTTTGCCGCATCATAATCCAAATGTATGCGCAACTTGCTGATATCCTGCGTATTCCAGACACGCGAATCAGGATACAGCGCAGCAATTTCAGACAGAGGAATATAGCTCAGTCCGTACACAAAATCACGAAAAGCGGTCATCATGCCTGCCGCTTTTTTGAAATAGCCGCCTTCCATGCCGGTGCCCTTTTCCTGCACAATTTTTTTGTAAAGATCATTTCCGATCATGATAAAAACAGTTGTTTGCGCATTGATCAGCACTGCTGCTGCTTCACGTTTGAGCATACCTGTTTTGATATGTAACGCAATCGGTAAAAATGACATTTGTTTAATCGAAGACGTGTTGCCCTCTCCGTGAAAATCGGAGGGTATCGTTGCATTCTGCCGAATCCCGCCGCTGCCGATATCGGAAGGTGAAACCCGCGGAATCGGAACAGACACAGGTAAGCCGCATACCGAACAGAATTTCGCGCTGTTCGCAATCTCTGCACCGCATTTCGTACAATACATCTGTTTGATCTGCCTTTCTGCGATTTGTTCTTATTATGAATCGAACAGATGATTTCGTCAACAATTTTTGAGGTTTCATCCATACAATAGAGGGAAATATATCAAAAACAGACGCATGATCAAAATATGATACGTTCGGTTTTGCATAAAAAAAACTGGATATCTGTATCTGTTCCCGCTTGCGCGCGCCGTTTTCCCAATCCGGGAATTCGTCCGATTGCACGTGGGAGTGGATATGCAGATACCGCTGAACTGCTCAGAGAGATTGCGGTCATTGTTATTGTGTTTGGCTTGCTTCCTACAATTCGATAACATTCAAACCTTCGCGATACCGCATATACTTTACCGAAAATGAATTTCATCTGATTCAAACCGTACCGAAAACCGCTGACAAACCTACTCTTTCCTTGTGGAAAATAAAAAAGACTGTGTAAAAGATATTGATCCTTTCTCACAAACAAAAAAACAATCTCATGATTTCCGCTGACCTTACTGTTTATATTTACACAGAAGAAGATTCAAATGCTGTAAAAGCGATTGATGAGAAAATACAAGACAAACAGATGTCATCCCACGCTGTTTGTATATTATGGATGAAATTGAGCACAGGCTTCTCGGCATGCGAGCTCAAAAAATGAACAAACAGCACCGCTAAATGATACGCTTCAAACATGACTCCAAATAATGCGGAAAATACATCCCCACCTCATCATGCTCGGTGTAATCCGCCAAATCAAGCTGATACGGTATTCCTTGTTCATCCAGAAATTTCAGCAGAGGAATCATATGCTGTGCATAATGATAATCACCCGTCCCCATGTGCAAATACAGCTTCGGAGCAATACGAACACTGCGCGCGGCATCAAACAACAGATGATTTAAATACGTCCGGTCCTGTTGTGATGATCCTCCCGCAATAAAACGCGCCGTATCGGGATGATACTCCATCAGATAGTCGCCGAGAAGGCTCTGAAACCCTCCGCTGATCACCATACCGAACCCGTAACGGAAACCGTAATACAGTGCAGCGTATCCTCCCTTGCTCGTGCCCGCTGCAATCATATCATATGGCTGAATACCGTTCTGATCTGCGACTGAACGAATCAATCGGATTACATTCGACTCGACAAAAAAATCGCGGTTTTCACCGAGATAATAGCATCCTTCCGATCCGCAATCATCGAGAATAAACAGCTGATTGACCGCAACGTTTTCCAGCACATTCAAATAATTGTACCGCGGCGGCCGACCCTGTTTCGGATATGCCGAAAAAACAACCAGCAGATACGGGCTTTCGGCGCATTCACGAAAGAGATGGCGGATGGGTGGAGTGGTATCAAAAACATCATCACCAAAAAACGGCATGTTGACCCTTTCGAATGTTCAAACGGAAGAATATCATTCTGACGTCGATTGAACTTTCTTCTTTCTTTTTTCTTCATACATTCTG
>CAYUFL010000013.1:0-7781 GCA_964444065.1 uncultured Lachnospiraceae bacterium | reverse complement strand
CGTCAATCAATTTCAAAAACGATTCCGTGCTCATGCCCCCTGATGGATCAAACACGGAGAATCCCATGCTGAATGCTATTTGAAACGGGTATTCTTCGCGTTGGTTATATGCTTCCATGTTGCTCTTTAATCGCTCCACCAAGAGGCTCAGATCTTCCTGCCGATCCAACATCAAAACAACGGCGAATTCGTCTCCTCCGTAACGCGCAACAAAATCATCTTTCCGAAAACTTTCTTTGAGAATCAAGCCGGATTCACGCAACGCGACATCACCCATTTTATGTCCGTAGACATCATTGATCCGTTTGAAATCGTCAATATCGATCATGATTCCGCCGATCTGCTTGCCCTGCACGGGATGTTCCGCCAGTTCCGCCAGATAATGATCCAGCTGCATCCTGTTGTACAGTCCCGTCATATGGTCGGTATGCATCTGCACATTCTGAATATTGAGATAAATCATTAATACAGAAAATGCCACGCTGCTCCAAAGGGTTGCCACCCCGTAATAAATGGTCTGAATCAATCCTCCGATGAGCGGCGGAATCGCAAACACAAGCAGCGAACGATAATCGTGTCTGGAAATAGCCTGTCTGTTTCGAAACACAAGATAAGAAGCATATGCAATATATCCGTAACAGGTAATCGGCACGATCCAAAAATACGCACCGCGGTGATAGACATTCTGCGCATCAATATAAAACAAAAAATCACAAAACAGGCTTACGACGGAACACACCACAAACATTATAGTGGGAATCAGCAGATAAAAAAATGTCTTTTTTACTTTTGCTTCATCACTCAGAATCATGGACTCGACATAAAGAGCCCAAAACATGCACGGAACCGGCGTCACAATATAATAGAGCAGAGTAACGGCAGTATTCACTTGTCCTGCATACTCAAACTGCCGACCGTCAACGAGCACCATTCCCGAATCAAACAAAATGATCAATACGGTAGACACAAGCAGATAGAGGTATGTTTTTTGCTCCACAGTTGTGTTTTCCGGATTTCTGCGTGAATTCAAATAAACCATTGCCAACAGCAGAAGAGAAAACATATTGATATACAAATAATTGAACATGATGCCGCCCTCCTTGCCGGGATTATGCATGGTTTCAGAATACAAACCTGCAAAAAAGTATTTGCAAGTTTGCATTTGTATTTCTATTTATTATTTTATCATCTTTATTCCATTCAGGCAATCGGCTCTGCGGCAATCTTTTATTTACACGTTATAATCAAGCCATACGGTTTCTTCGTCTGGAAATAATCACACCGCTCATAAGCAATAGTACGATCAACAGTGCGACCAGCATAAAGATTCCGTTTTGGCTGATCCATGTCGGGTCTGCAACTGCCGAAGTCTTCGCATATGCCGAAAGCTGAACAACGGCATAATAACTGAAGTGGTTTGTTTCAAATACCAGGTAATTTCCGACAGCATAAGCGTTCATATCCGTCAGATTTCCACCGCTCGGATCGTACCAAAAGACATGCAGATCGCCGTCAAAACCTTCCGGAATCGGTATCTTTATTTTTACGGTACCTGTAAATGATGTAATTCTGTTCCCGTTTTGGTCATACAGCGAAAGATCACTGAGCGCAATTGCATCTGCATTTCCAAAAGATGCGCGCTCGAAGATTCTTCTGATAGTTTCAGTTAAACTGCCGTTTGTCGGCTGCGATATCGCAGAACCCGTCACCTGTGTGACCCCTTCGCCAAACTGTGCACCGCTGAGATCGAAAATAATCCCGCTGTTCGGCTCTGTAATATATTCCGGAATCTCGTTTTGCGGTTCGGTCGCATTGTTTTGTGTTGTTGATGCAGCATAACTACGCACAACGACAGACAGATTTGCGGTCGTGTCGCTGTATCCTCCGCAGATAACCGTAATCGGTTTTGCGTGATTCGCTATGTTCAGCATTGTCCCGTCTGCGGGAGACGCTGTAATCCCATTTGCCGCAAACAAATCCGGTGTGATCCCGCCGACCGAAGATCCGTCACTGTAAGACAGATTCACGCGCATCCCCAGCAGATTCAGCGATTGCCCCGAATAATAGGATAAATCGGAAGGATCGGTTTCAATTTGAATTCCCGTAACAACCTTCGCCAATACCTGCAACGTACCGCTCGTAACATCGCTCTGTCCGTCACAGGAAACCGTAATCGCAATTGCATGATCCGTAAGAACAAGTGCATTCCCATAGGAAGGTACGGATGTGATTCCCTTCAAAGCAAATTGATCGGAAGTAATACCCGTCACGACGGTAGCGTCATTATATGTCAAAGTAACTGTCATCCCTGCCAGATCAAGAGTCTGCCCTTCGTAATATGCAAGCTTCGTCGGCTCGGAAGTGATTTCGATGGAAACAGCCGCAATGGGAATCACCGTCAGTGTGCCTGCCGTATGCGCCGATACACTATTACAGGAAATAAACACAGCAAGTCCGTCATTGCCGACCGTTAACACGGCGGTATCGGCAGGAGAAGCAACAATGCCGTAATCACCAAACAAAGCAGGAGTAACATCATTCACAACGGAACCGTCATTGTACGTCAAATCAACGAGCATACCGCTCAAGTCAAGCGCATACCCGGAATAATAGCTCATTGTGAGCGGATCGGACGTTATCGATACTGCCGAAACACCGCGCACTGCCACATTCACCGGTGAAGAAGCCTCCGCGGTATGCAAATTACACGTCACCTGAATGACTGCACCGTCATCGATCAGGGAAAGCGTTGCACCATTCTCATAGTTAACGGTAATCGCATAAGTCACAAACTGATTATAAGCAATGTTTGTTAATGTGCTCTCATCATCATAAGTCAGGGTTACCGTCATTCCGCTCAAATCGAGCGTCTGAGCGACAACATATTCCAAATCAGCCGGATCGGATGTCACGGCAATTGCCGAAACTGTTTTCATTCTGGCTGTTGCCGATGCACTGAGGGCACCGTAGACACTGTCACTGAAATTCGCAGTATTCGCAGAAACTGCCATCACCTTTGCGGTATATCCCGTACCGGCACTGACATCCGCAGAAAGAGGAATCGTTCCCGTGAGTGAGCTTACGGCAATCGGGCTGCCAACTGCGGACGTGCCAAGTTCATCGTACAGCTGAATTTGATATCCGCTTACCGTTCCTGCTGTATTTGAATCCGTAATACTGTAATTCAGACCCGAACCGGTATCGGGACTTGCTAATGCAACGGATGGCGCAATCAAAGCAACTGCGTCATATGTAAACGAGCCGAAAATAATTTGACTCAACATCGCTGCATTCGTTCCGAAATAGGTAATTTCGATTTGATCGACACAACCGAATTGATCAGAAATATCATCCAGCGCAACTGTTCCGGATTCGCTTTCTGCGCACGTCACCGTGTTATGATAAACCTCGCTCCCGTCCAAGTAAGCAATTATCTTAAGACCTTCCGAAGCCTGAGCAATATCCAAATTCAAATACGAAAATGCACGCAACCGAAAATCAGCACTGTCCGAACGTGTAATGCTCACCGTTGCTGTACTTGTCGCGTTCCCGCTCCCGAAACCGATATAATGATAACCGCCACGAACATAAGAATAAATATCCGCATTTGTATCCGTCGCATAAGTATACACAAATCCGTTGTCTTGAAAGCTTGCTGTTGCAATGGAGGTTGCGTCCGTCCATCCCGTATAACTTTCAAAATCAGCAATTGTAGTTGTTGCTTTTATATCTGACGGAGACACAGTCAGCATAACAATCAGCACAATCACCGTCATGATAATACCTAATAATTTTTTCGGTTTCATGATGCCCACCCCCAGTACTTTATTTGTGCATATATTATAGCATAAACACATAAAAAAAGCCCGTTTAATTGATAATATGTGATTATTTTCAATTTTTTACGTGCATATTCCCTTTTGTTCGTGCATTCCTGAGCCGGAAATACATTCGGATCGCATTCAGTCTCTGCAATTTTCAAATATGATACAGTAGAAATTATCGCCGAGAGCAAACCGTTTATTTTCGTGAAATCCGTATTCGCTGACAATTTCCGCAACTTCATCAACACCAAGCCGATGTGCTTCGGGCGGACCCATCGGCGTCTTTCTTTTGTGAAATTCGATCACGGCAAGCGTGCCGTCCGTCCTCAGTATTCGTTTCGTCTCACACAGAAACGTTGCTTTCTCATCGATTTCGTGCAATACCGTCACCATCAGCGCAATATCACAACATGCATTTGGCAAATCAAACGATACACCGTCTGTTCGTATCGTTTGAATATTTTGAAGTCCTTGCGTGTTCGCTTTTTCGATAACACGCGATATCATTTCCGGATTGATATCCACGGCAAACACGTTTTCGGTTGTTATTTTTGCAGCAGCAACGGTAAAAATACCGCTTCCCGCACCGATATCGCACAGCACCATTCCATCCTGCAAGCCTATTTCAATAAGGGTTTTTGTTGGTGACAGTTCTTCAAGTCTCTGCGGATTTTCAAATCTGTTTGCATCACGATTCATCGTTCTGTTCTGCATTTTCTCGTTTGATCTTACTTTTATTGAGATACATCATCTGATCCGTCAGTTTCAGCAATTCTCTGAAATCATCGATATTTGCTTCGTCGTACGTTGCGCTGCCGACCGCAACACTGAACGTATATTCCAGATGACGGTTCTCTTCTCTGATCAGCCGGATAAACTCGTTGCGCATTTCTTCGTATGTAACGGAATCACATCCGCTCAGTATTGCAGCGAATTCGTCCCCTCCGATGCGATAACAGTGCTCTGCATGCCGAAAAGCCTGTTCCATCGCAAGATACGTTCTGCGCAGCGCTTCATCGCCTTCTGCATGCCCATACGTATCATTGATATATTTCAGGTCGTTTACATCAAACAATACCAACCGAACATTTTGGACGTTGGACTCTTTGCATATTTTTTCGATGTCCCGCTCAAATGCGGTACGATTGTTTGCTCCGGTAAGGATATCTTGATATGCCATTTTCTTATAAAAAACAGCCTCACTATGCTTTTGCACCATCCCCTTCAGCTTGAGCCCTCCGTCTGCACCAAGCAGCACAATAAAGAAGAACATCCCGATGAGACTGGCATACGAGAGGTCATTAAAAGACTGCGTGAAAAACTTCATCAGCTCGATTCCTGCGCAGATGATCAGCAACCCGGAATAAATCAGAAAGCGCTTTGCGTTTTCGTTATCCCGTCGGAAAATTTCGATGAACAGAATAACGACCAGTACGAGAATACAAATGGTCAGCATCATATTTGTGATATTTGCCGTCGCAAAAAAACCTGAAACGCCGAACAACTGCAATAGTGTCACTGCCAGAAATTCAATGCCGAACAATGCGCAAAAGACACGCAGCAAATATTTATATTTCGGTATAACGGATTCTCTCAGATAACAAAAAAACGGAATCGGAAACAATGCAATCATCATATAAGCAAGTCCGCCGATGAGAAACCGATTGCCCGTAAAAACTGGATCATACGTGACTCGGCAAAAAACCATCCGGACAGCGTTATGGCAAACAACCCCAGAAACAAAAGCGTCCGATCACCGAGCTGACGGAAAATCAGCGACACAAACAACATCAATATCCCGACAAGAGTAATCAGCGTAATAATGAAAAATTCGAGATAATGCTCTGCGAGAATCGAATACATCACATCCGCACCGTTGCCGTAAACAATCGCGTTGAACGTTCCTGAAAACGCAGCAAACGGTGAGTTGAATGTAATGCTGAGTGTTTTTCCTTCGGAATCCGCAGGCAGATTAACGAGATACCAGGCACTTGCCATCGGTGTATAAAACACCCCTGTATGCGGTTCTTCTGCGTACAGCAGGATTCGTCCGTCCAGTGTGACCTTTACAGACTGGAGCGATCCGCGGATGAGCAGTGTCATCCCTTCGGGAAAATTCTCATCAAGCACGCGTGTGATGGTAGATGGTTCGTCAGATGCGGTATGCAGATCGACCGGAAGCGTAATCGTGCTTTCGTTTCCGTCGGGGTCGGTGTACGTCCATCCGTCGTTCAATTCATAGACCGCGCCGTCGCCGAGTTTCAGATTTTCGTACGGCATTAATACAGCCAGTATGATGATCCATACAAGCACGAAAACAACAGCAATAAGGACAGGCAATTTAGAATTTTTTTTCATAAATACCGTCAGGGGAATTGCGCGGTTGTCTGCGAACAGCCGTAACGTCCCTGTTTGACACGCAATTCAGAATAATATAATAGTAAATTCAGAAATATATAATTTCATATTAACAGATGCTGCGGGAAATTTCTATATGAAAGGGAAATTTTTACATATATTTCCAAAAAACAAATGATGCGTCCTGACTCACCGTTTTGTTTGCAAGCAAAAAACGCTTAGGACGTGCTCCTTTTCAACATGCGCATATCTGTATTTATATGAGGCGGCTGGAATTCCGGGACCGGGGATTTGATTGTGATTCGGATTAGACAGATTTTCATATTGATCGATTTCATTCCCAGATGCTGAAAAGTCATCGAAAAAATAATTTCTTAGCTATGCAGATCATAAATAATAAGATATATAGTTTCACATATATGAAAAATGATCTGTTACGTTTTCTCATTCGAGATTTTCCTCAAAATTCTCCCCATTCCGATTGACAAACCCGACCCGCTGCGCTATAATATCCTTTAGAATCATTACAATTTAAGTATGAGCCAAATGAAAATAATTCAAAAAATCGGAGGAAAGAACATGACAGAAAAAACTTTGGAAAATTTGATGGCGGCTTTTGCCGGAGAATCTCAGGCAAACAGAAAATATACGGCATATGCGAAAAAAGCGCAAGCCGACGGTAAACTGAACGCAGCAAAACTGTTCCGCGCAGCTGCCGATGCAGAAACCATCCATGCGCTCAAACATTTTGAAGTGGCGGGCAAAACCCATTCCACCGAAGAAAACCTTAAAGACGCAGTAAGCGGCGAAACACATGAATTCGAAGAAATGTATCCGGAATTTATTCATGAAGCAAAAATGGCGAAAAGCCAAGCTGCCGAAATGACTTTTACATTCGCCATGAAAGCGGAAGCGGTACACGCAAAACTGTATGCGGAAGCACTCGCAAACCTTGATAAAACCGAAGAAGTCTTCTATTACCTCTGCCCGGTCTGCGGCAACATCGAAAAAGCAGTACCCGGAAAATGCCCCATCTGCGGAGCCCCCGGAGACTCTTTCATCAAATACTAGATTTTCCTGTTGACCTCAGCAGCTGCCAGCCACACAGCTGTTTGAACCTCATAAAAAATGCACCCGTTGCCGCGGATGCATTTTTTTTATTTTCTGATCAATCTTAATATGCAGCACAAAACATGACAATCAACGATTCAATTATCAACCATTGTCTGCATCATCTTGTACAATTTCAGCATGGTGTTCCAGTTCCGTGCGGTTGTTGCGGTGCCGAGCCTTTGGATCTGAAACGCAAGTTTTGAGTTACGGATACTTTGAGACAGTAACAGATAAATATTGCGTCCCTGCACACAGAACCGATCTTCCCCGACAAAACGTTCCAACGCATCGATTTTCGCAGGGTCGGGCTGTTCGTGCATCAGATATACGTAAAGACTCTCCCCTTCGGTATTTGCCGCCTGCGCCTGCGCAATCTCTCTGATTGAAAATGGGAGTTTCTCAATCACGCTGTGCATTTCTGCCGCCGTGCGCAATATGACGGGAGCCGTAATGCCGAATTTTTTAAAAACAGCACCTTCGATCCGC
>CAYUFL010000012.1:0-40660 GCA_964444065.1 uncultured Lachnospiraceae bacterium | reverse complement strand
ATTTGAATTGCGGATGGGTCATCGATATTGAAATTTTGAAAATCCGGATGCAGCTTGATCCCGCGCAAGTCGCAGGAATCAATAAAGTCCAGTTCTTCAATGTAGTCCGTCATATCGGGATGCATGGTTGCAAATCCGACAAATTGCTTGTGCCTTATGCATTCTGTATTGATATACTGATTGATTGAACGCACCTGTTGCGGTTTTGTCGCAGTTGAACATACCAGGTATTTTGATACTCCGATTAGATTTCCGCTTTTCATGAGCTCTTCGGGCATACCGATGTGCTGCATGGGTATGCCATAGAAATCCCCAATGGTTTTCGTTGCTTTATCTGCAATTTTTTGAGGATAGATATGAGCATGTGCATCAATTATGATTCTGCTTTTATTCTCGTTCGTCTGATGCATCAATTGATGTCGCCTTCTTTCATTCTTTGAGTGCTATATATTCGTCATCTGTTGTCATTTTATCGATCATACCATCCGAATTTAATTCAATAATGCGATTTGCCGCAGTCTGAATAAATTCGTGATCGTGTGATGAAAAAAGCACATTGCCTTTAAATGAAATCAGTCCGTTATTCAGTGCTGTGATCGATTCCAGGTCCAAATGATTCGTCGGTTGATCCATCACCAATACATTTGCTCCAAAAAGCATCATTCGAGACAGCATACAGCGTACTTTTTCTCCTCCGGAAAGTACACTGACGGGCTTAAAAACTTCATCTCCGGAAAAGAGCATTCTGCCGAGAAAACCTCTGAGGTACGATTCTGTCGTATCTTTTGAGTATTGCTCGATCCATTTAATAATGGTCAGTTTGCTTCCTTCAAAAAAAGATGTATTGTCAGCGGGAAAATAACTCTGTGTTGTACTGACACCCCATTTGAAAGTACCTTCGTCTGCGTCCATTTCACCCATTAATATCTTAAATAAAATTGAATTCGCAATATCGTGTTCCCCGACAAAAGCGATTTTATCTCCTTTATTCACGCGAAAAGAGACATTGTTGAGAATTTTTACACCGTCGATCGTTTTGGAAATACCTTCTACTGCAAGGATCTCCTTTCCCGCTTCCCTGTCCATATCGAAGCCGACAAACGGATATTTTCTGGATGATGCAGGCATCTCTTCTATCGTAAGCTTGTCCAATAATTTTTTTCTGGATGTCGCTTGTTTCGATTTTGATTTATTTGCCGAGAATCTGGCGATGAAACTCTGAAGTTCTTTCGCTTTGTCCTCATTTTTCTTGTTTTGCGCTTTAATCAAACGCTGAATCAATTGGCTCGACTCGTACCAAAACTCATAGTTTCCTACATACATCTTGATTTTACTGTAATCAATATCGACAATATGCGTACAAATTGTATTAAGAAAATGTCTGTCATGCGATACAATGATCAATGTTCCCGGAAACTCAAGCAAGAAATCTTCCAACCAATTAACCGAGGGCAGATCCAAACCATTTGTCGGTTCATCCAGCAAAACGATATCCGGATTTCCGAAGAGTGCTTGTGCCAAAAGAACTTTTACTTTCAGTTTTTCAGGCAGTGTTTTCATCTCCACATAAAAAAAGTCCTCCCCGATACCGAGACCCTGCAACATTTTTGATGCGTCGGATTCGGCTTCCCATCCGTTCATTTCTGCAAATTCGCCTTCCAGTTCAGAAACGAGGATTCCATCCGCATCGGTAAAATCTTCTTTTGCATAAATGGCTTCTTTTTGTTTTCCAATTTCATAAAGGCGCTGGTTTCCCATAATAACCGTATCGAGCACTGTATACTCATCAAAAGCATAATGGTCTTGTTTTAATACTGACATCCTATCTTTTGCCGATATGCTGATATCACCTGTTGAAGGTTCGATATCTCCTGAAAGGATTTTTAAAAAGGTCGATTTTCCTGCCCCGTTTGCACCAATTACACCGTAGCAGTTGCCGGGAATAAATTTCAAATTGACATCTTTAAAAAGCGTATCTGCTCCGAAACTCAGACTCAGATTCGTTATTGTAATCATGATTCCTCCGATTTGTTTTCCTAAGTTAGTTATTATAGCACAAAATGAAATGAATTTACAGTAGAATATTGAATTCAGTTCAAAGATTAGGCTTCGATCCCGAGTTAAAGGTGATTAACAAAACAAAAAAGAAACCCATTTTCAACAGACACACTGGCATTCTGACTTACAATCAGATTGCTCATACCGCGTACGTCTCCGATTTTCAAATCCTCGTGACACAACGGATAGTAAAATCCTGTTGTTTTAATTGCACCCACAATATCGGATGCTGGCAACAAGGAAACGATATGATCCTGCATATCATGGAATTCGTAATGATCACTGATGATAAATATTTCCTGCGTTTCATCAATCATCTTTGCGAAAATATTGGTTCGATCTGCATTAATCAGTAAATACATATTCGCAACTGTATGATCGAGTCTTCCTCCTGTTGCACCCAATAAAATCAATTCCACTGTTCCGCGCTCTGCTGCAATGCGAAGCGCAATTTCGCTATCGGTCTCATCCTTTTCTTCACGTAGAGCGACGATCTCACACCTTGTTCGATAATACGCGAGGATGCTTTCGTCAATGGAATCAAAATCTCCAACCAAAAGCTCTGGTGTGACGCCACATTCAAATAAAAACGCCGCGCCGCAATCAACAGCGATCAGGCAATCCGGCGCAAATTCAAATTGTATTCGTTCGAATAATTCTTTGCTCGGAGGTGTTCCTCCGCAAATCATCAATGTTCTCATACACACCATCAGTATTTATGAAAGTTCTTATTTGTTTCTTCATAAATTTTTTTATAGTTATTGTATCGTTCATTCGGAATTTCTTTTCGCTCAACTGCATCTTTCACATGACAGCCGGGTTCGCGCAGATGCAAGCAGTCCGTGTATTTACAATCCGAAAACGGATAAAATTCGGGATAATATTTCCACAGAGTATTTGGTTCAAGCTGCAATTCAAGATCGGAAAATCCCGGGGTATCCATAATATAACCGCCTCCGGGCAGAATCATCAATTCACTGTGGCGTGTTGTATGCTTTCCGCGATTTAATTTTTCGCTGATCGCGCCGATTTCAATATCGGAATTCATGATAAATTCTTTCAGCAACGATGATTTGCCTGCGCCCGACACACCCGAGAATACACTGATACGGTCTTTCATCAAAGACCTCAGTTCCGACAATCCTGTTTTATCGACTGCACTTGTAAAAATAAGCCGAGCGCCGCATTTTTCATACAATTGCTGTAACAGTTCCTTTTCAGATGTATCTGCAAGATCCGATTTATTGAAGCAGATTACGGAATCCAATCCGGATGCTGCATTATTAATCAGCATTTTATCCAATAATAAAGTGGAGATATCAGGCGATTTAAGCGCACAAACAATCACACCCTGCGTGGCATTGGCAACCATTGGTCTCGACAATGTACTCGTCCTCGGCAAAATTCTCGTTACGATCCCGTCCCCGAGCTCGTCATTGTCGTACAGCACGCAATCACCGACCATAGGAACTAATTTTTGGCTTCTAAAAATCCCTTTCAGGCGACACTGTATAATTTCGCCTGTTGCATCATCCATAATGTAGTAGAAACTGCCGATTCCTTTTATAATAATCCCTTGATTCATAATATTGTCCATAGTTATTTATTAAAATTGATCTGACCAGTAGTTTTGGATTCTCCATCAATAATCAATTCATAGTATTTTGTGCCTGTCCCGGAAAATGTAACGGTAATCTCCTTGTTCGCATCAACTGTATGATCATAAACACTAACAGAATTAGTACCTAACTTGTCATCCATCATGTTAACCTGAACTGCAATATTGCCGGACTTCGATGTATACTTTGAAAGATCTAATGTTTGCGTAATTGTTTTTAAAGGACCAAGGCTCACCGTCAAATTAATTGCCGTATTCTTCGCTATACTGGTGTAAGCCGTCGGCGACTGTTTGATAACCTGTCCCGAAGAATATGAACTGTTCGCCTCGTAGCTGATTGTTCCAACGATCAGCCCTGCGCTTGTAATCGCGCTTTTTGCATCATCCAAGCTCTTCCCAACCAAATTCGGTACATTGATATTGTCTTTTCCCTTGCTGATGAAAATGGTAATCGAAGTACCTTCTGTTGTTAAGATACCGCCTGCCGGGTTCTGATCATAAATATACCCTGATTCATACTGATCGTTAAATTCATAGTTTTCCGTTCCGACAATAAACCCTGCCGACTTGATCGCAGATGTTGCTTCCGCATAAGAAAGACCGACAACATTTGGCACAGCTTGTGTTTCGGGACCGAGACTTACTACAAGCACCACGGGGTCCTTTGCACGCGTCATCTCGTTTGCAGCAGGGGTTTGGCTGATGATTGAATTTTTAGGGACATCACCGCTAAAGGCATCATCCGTTTCGTAATCCAAACCAGCCTTGGACAACTCCAATGATGCCGCTTCCAATGTCATGCCAACAACATTCGGCACCTGTACTTTCGCCCCGATCAAGCTTGATATCAATATAACCCCAACAATTCCCAAACATAGTATTCCGGCCGACAAACTCACCATAAAGCGTTTGTTATGGAGCAGTTTTTTCCATTTTGCTTCTGAGTTGTTTGCAGCTGATTTATTCTTTGCAGTTGTTGCTTTTTTTGATTGATTCCCATTTGGCGTATAAGTCGGTTCAATATATGCTTTCTGATCAAGTTGCACTTTTTTCAAATCAGCAATTAATGCATCAGCGCTTTGGTAACGATCTTCCGGTTTTCTTTTTGTCAAATTCAGCACAATTTGACTGATATTTGACGGGACGGACTTATCAATTTCCGATGGAGAAATTACATTGTTTTGGACATGTTTCAAAGCCACCGCAACCGGAGTATCGGCATCGTAGGGCAGCTCACCTGTAAGCATTTCAAACATCATGATTCCAAGCGAATACAAATCAGAACGCTCGTCGAGAAATCCTCCCCGTGCCTGTTCCGGTGAGATATAATGCACACTGCCCAGTGCTTCTTCCGTAGCTGTAACCGTAGAAGAATTGATTGCTCTGGCGATACCGAAATCCGCAACTTTCGGAATATGTGAAGATGTCATTAAAATATTATGAGGTTTAATGTCTCGGTGAATAATTTCATTCTTGTGCGCGTGAGAAAGACCTGCGGCAACAGAAAGCAAGATTTCGATTGTCATCTGCGGAGACAGTTTTTTATTGGCACGAATTAAACTTTTCAGTGTATCACCGTCGATATACTCCATAACGATATAGTAATAACCGTCTTCAATTCCGACGTCATATACATTCACTATATTCGGATGCGTCAATTTTGCATCAGCCTGTGCTTCTCTTAAAAATTTCTTCAAGAACTGTTCATTGTCCATGAATTCATTTTTCAGCACTTTGACCGCAACATATCGATGGAGACGCAAATCCATGGCTTTGTAAACATAAGCCATTCCGCCCTGACCGATCAATTCGACAATTTCATACTTTTCATCCAAAGTTTTTCCGATAATGGTACTCATATTAAGCATCCTCACCGTATACTACAACAGTAATATTATCACTTCCGCCATTTTTATTTGCTTCGTTTATCAACTCTGTTACTGCATCACTCTTCGGCAATCCCGCAGTGATTTCATATATTCTTGCATCAGAGACGTTATTCGTCAATCCATCACTGCAGACAAGCACTTTATCATGTTTATCCAATTTTGTAACAATCACGTCAACATCAACATCATGGTCTGTTCCCAAAGCACGGGTAATAATATTTCTCTGAGGATGATGCAGCGCTTCCTGCATCGTAATTTGTCCCTGATCTATCATGTATTGCACCAGAGAATGATCTTTGGTAATCTGCTCTATGTTTTTACCAATCCGATACGCCCGACTATCCCCCACATGAAAGGTCAAAGCGCTTATTCCATCGGTTAAAGTCATGGTCAAAGTTGTGCCCATTCCGGAAAGTGATTCCGAGTTAACCGACATCGTATGAATGCCCTGATTAATATTTTTAATATACTCTACAATTTCACTGCTCATCAGCATAAAATTGCATTCTTTATTTTCTTCAAAAAATTCCGTCAATTCATCCACGGCATAAGCACTCGCCACTTCGCCTGCATTGTGCCCACCCAAACCGTCGGCTACAGCGATAATGCTGAAACCATTGTCATAGTCGATACGAAAAAAACTGTCCTGATTGTTTTTCCTCACCATTCCAAGATGGGTCATTCCCGCCGATTTCATATTTTCCTCACTTCTGCTGCTGATTGACATACTGACTTTTCAGCTGTCCGCAAGCAGCATTGATACTGCTTCCTAACTTTCTGCGTATGGTACAATTGATATTTCTGTTCATTAGTTTCTTTTCGAATTCATGAACAGTTACATCATCACTTATGCTAAAATCGCCGCTGCCTTCATTCATACCGATTAAATTAACATGCGCATCGGAGCGTTTCAATAAATTATATATTTCATCTGCGCAAGCGTCGGTATCATTCAGTCCTGATACCACACTGTATTCATATGTGATCCTGCGTCCGCTTTCGCTGCGGTACCGTTCACATATTTTTATGACCTCTCGAATCGGGTATTTTCTTTCCACAGGCATCATTGCCGCCCTCATATCCGAAAAAGGTGCATGCATTGACACGGACAGATTGATAAATATTCGATCTTCAATTAATTGTTCAATCCCTGGAATAATCCCGCAAGTTGAAAGCGTAATACTTCTGATTCCGATCCCAAACGCATTCGGGTCATTCGCTGCGAAAATAAATCGTTTCACCTGTTCGTAGTTATCCAGGGGTTCGCCGCTTCCCATCAAGACAATATTAGATATTGGTTTGTGGGTATCCGATATTGCACAAATTAATTGAGAAATCATTTCGGACGCACTCAAGTTTCGGATTAAACCGTCTTTTCCGGAAGCACAAAATGCACACCTCATGGGGCAACCTGCCTGAGATGAAACGCATATTGTATTTCCATACTCGTATGACAGGACGACACACTCAATTATTATATCATCTTTTGTCTTCAAAAGATATTTGATTGTCCCCGTTTTATTTTCAACTATTTTTTGTGTAATTTCAAGGTCACTGACTGTAAAATTATCTTCTAACTTCGCGCGCAGTTCGTTTGGTATGTTGCGCATCTCGGCAAAAGATACACCTTTGTACACCCAATCCATTATTTGTTTTGCACGAAATTTCTTTTCCTGAAACTGCTGTGCCAGAATATCCTGAAATTGTTCAAGTGTAAATCCGCTTAATGCTGGTTTCATCTCGTTACCGTTTTTTTCTCATTATTTTTGCCATAAAAAAGCCGTCACATTCATCATCACCCGGAAACAGCTGTAACATCCCGTTTTGCATTTCGGGGTGTACTGTTTTCAATTGAAAAGGCATTGTGATCGGGACAAGTTCCAGATCATTCCGTTCACGCATCATCGATTCCACGACACCTGTATTCTCGTCTCGATTAATTGTACAGGTCGAATATATCAAGATTCCGCCGGGCTTCAGATAATGAATACCGTTCTCCAGTATGGATTTCTGGAGTGCTATTAATTCGGTTATATATTCCTTCGTAATGCGAGATAAAATGTCCGGTTTTCTTCTGATCACACCGATCCCGGAGCAGGGTACATCGCAGATAACCTTGTCATACTGCTCTTGTTCATCAGCCCACAACACTGATGCATCACGCTTGACGACTTTGATTCCGCTCAGACCAAGCTGCCTCGCGCTACGTTTGACCAACTCCAATTTATTCGGAATAATATCGCAAGACAGGATGTCGGTATTATCGGATAAAATTGCCGCATGAAAGCTCTTTCCACCGGGTGCACTGCAGAGATCGATGATTTTATCACCATGATTCGGGTTTAATGAAAAGCCCGAAAGAGTGCCGGAGATATCCTGGGCAAAAAATAACCCTTTTTTATATTCCTCGGACATAAAAATATTATTCGTTCCGATCACTTTTAAAGTATCAGGAACATAAGTCTTTTCCGTCACGATACCTTTTTCAGCAAAGGCATCCATCAACGAAGATTCGTTCGTTTTATATGTATTGACTTTAATATAGATTTCGGGGATATCCTCAGATGCTTGCGCAAACGAAATGATTTTCTCCATGCTGTATTGATTTTTGAGCATTTCTGTCAGCCAAATCGGAAATCCGTATTCCGCATGAAGCAATTGTTGCGGATCGGATTCTTTTTTCAGCAGTGATGTTTTCTGTCGGATTGCGTTGCGAAGTACCGCGTTTGCAAAACCTACCGCAGCTTGCTGCCGATAAAATTTGCACATATTTGCCGCATCGTTTACAAGTGCGTATTCGGGAATTTTATCCATGTACACAATTTGATACAGGCTGAAAAACAAAATCACCCGAACGCTCGGATGGATTTGTTCAACAGGTATATTGGAAAACTCCGACAATATTTTTTCAAGTCGGTTCTTTTTCTTAATGGTTCCGTATACGATATGCACTGCCAATTTTCTGTCACTTTCATTTTTCAGCGACAGATCAATGTGCTTGTTAACCGAAATATTACTGAATGCTTTGTTTTCGAACACATCATACAGAATTTTATACGCGGCTGTTCTGGCCGGTGAGATATTTATTTTCATTTGTTATCCTTTTAATTCCGTCTTCCGAATATAAGCAACAGTCTGAGTAATTGTAAAATAGCTACGATTAATGCCGCGACATAAGTCAATGCAGCAGCATCAAGCACTTTCTTTGCACCGTATATTTCCGTTTCGTTCGCAATGCCGAGTGTTCTTAACTGGACAAGCGCTCTGGAGGATGCATTAAATTCCACGGGGAGCGTTACGAGCTGAAAAACAACTGTGGTGCTGAAGAAGATAATACCGATCATTGTCATATTGAAGATACTGAAGATAAAACCTGCAATAATCAGCACCCAAGAAAACATAGATGCGATATTCACAACGGGAACCATCGCAGTTCTGATACGCACGGGTGCATAGTCCTCTTTGTGCTGAATCGCGTGTCCGCATTCATGCGCGGCAATGCTGATCGCCGCAATACTTCGTCCTCTCAATACATCAGCAGAAAGATTCAGTGTTTTGTTTTTGGGATTATAATTATCACTTAGCTTTCCCCCGCTCTGTCCGATTTGCACGTCCGACAAACCGTTCGCATCAAGAATCATTCTGGCGGCATCCGCACCGCTGATACCACGGCTGTTCGCGACCATTTTATATTGATTGAATGCCGAATTTACTTTAAATTGCGCATATGCAGCAATCAACAAACCCGGAATCAATACCCAGTATGCACTGTACCACATAAAATACATAAAATTTACTCCTGCTAAATGTCAAATTTTGCATTTTCTTTATCTTGCAGCCCTGCCCAAAACTCAACGGCTTTCATCAGTCGCTTGCCTTCCGGTTTTAAGGTTTCAATAAGAATACTCCCATTTCTGCAAACAACCACAATTCCATCGTCTTCTGTTTTGACCAGTGTTCCTGCCTGCATATTATAACATTCGCTCAGAAGTTTCGTATCGTACAACTTGATTATTTTCCGATTAAATATTGTATATGCGCCAGGGAAAGGATTCAAACCGCGGATTTTGTTATATACGATTGTTGCATCCAAAGAAAAGTCAATGCTGCACTCTGTTTTACTTATTTTATTTGCATAAGAACTTTGCGCATCATTCTGCGGTGTTCTTGGTGCAGTGCCCAGCGAAAGCAACTTCATCCCTTTTACGATCAGTTCTGCGCCAAGATCGCTTAGTCGATCAAATAAGGTACCGACCGTATCGTTCATTGTTATTAAGATCCGCTCGGATATCATGATATCTCCCGTATCGAGACCTTCGTTCATATACATAAGTGTAACGCCGGTTTCTGATTGTCCATCAATAATCGCCCGATGCACAGGAGCTGCGCCGCGATATTTCGGCAGCAGTGATGCATGAATGTTGATGCATCCATATTTTGTCAAATTCAAAACATTGCTTTTTAACAATTGTCCATAGGCACAAACGATGATAATATCAGCACACAATGCACGCAGGGTTGCAACAATCATATCATCCGATATATTAACAGGCTGATAGACAGGCAAACTACGTTTCAACGCAGCTTGTTTGACAGGAGAAAATATGATGTCTTTCCCGCGTCTCGAGTTCGGTTTATCCGGTTGCGTGAGTACTGCAACAACCTCATGTCCTGCCTCCGCAATTGCTTCAAGCGGAGCAACTGCAAAGTTCGGCGTGCCCATATAAATCACTCGCATTAAAGTTCCTCGTTTTCTTCCTCGAAATCCATTTCGTCGCCTTCGTCTTCAAACGGCTCACTTGCACTGAATACACTTTCCGCAATATCGGTAAACAGAATGCCATCCAAGTGATCAAGTTCATGGCAGAGTGCTTTTTTATACAGTCCCGTCGCTTCAATCGTAATTTCATCGCCATCTTCATTGATCGCTTTTACGGTTACACATATCGGTCGTTTTACCATGCCGTGTATATCCGGCACACTCAAACAACCTTCCCTCTTCACTTCTTCCCCGTCTTTGTCAACGATAACGGGATTAATCAATTTAATCAGTCCGTTTCCAACATCGATTGTCACCAATCTTCTAAGAATACCCACCTGCACGGCAGCAAGCCCCAAACCGTTTGCTTCATACATCGTTTCGGCCATATCATCCAGAATCATTTTGATTCTTTCATCAACCACATCTACGTTTCTGCTCTTTTTCTTGAGTATTTCATCGCCTTCAATTCTAATCGTTCTGGTTGCCATGTCTCCTCCTTATTTACAACAATGTGATTGGATTGATTTCTACAAACACATTGGATTTTACCGACAGCTTAATTTCGTTATATTGTTTACGAAATGCCTCTTTAAATGCATGATCTTTCGGATAGCGCACCAACATATGAAAAATATATTTATTCTTTAGTTTTTGTATAAATGCCGGTGCCGGTTCGTATACCTTTACTTCAGCATCATTCAATTCACAGATGATTCTGTTCACATTATGAAAAATTTCTGTACAGTCTTCCTTACTGACGTCTTCTGTTTCGCTTGCCGTGAAAATTCCAATAATTTCTGTAAAAGGGGGGTATCCCATTTGCTGTCTGTGCGCAATATCATATTGGTAGAAACCTTCATAGTCATGCAAAGATGCATACACCAAAGTCGGATCGTCCGGCAGATACGTCTGCAGAATGACCTCGCCCTGAGCTGCTCTTCGTCCGGCTCTTCCCGCCGCCTGCTCCGTCAATTGAAATGTTCTGGATGCAGCATTCAAATCAGGGAAATTCAGGGATGTGTCCGCAAGAAGGATTCCAACGAGAGACACATTATCGAAGTCCAAACCTTTTACAACCATTTGCGTCCCAATGAGAATATCCGCCTCACCGCGGGCAAATTTACCGAGTATGGACTCATACGCCCCTTTGTATTTTGCCGTATCCGAATCAAGTCGAAGAACTGCCGCCGCCGGAAACATTTGGCGCACAAATTGTTCTATTTTTTCCGTGCCGGTACCCATATGTTTGATTTTTTCACTTCCGCAGGAAGGGCATTTCTGAGGCATCTGTTTTTTATATCCGCAGTAATGGCACACCATCGACTGATCCTGAAAATGATATGTGAGCGATACATCACAATTCGGGCATTTCTCAATGTACCCGCACGCTCTGCAGAAAACATAGGTATTATACCCTCTTCTGTTTAAAAATAAAACAATCTGTTCTCTTTTTTCAAGACGTTCGCTGATTTTTTTCTGAAGCATATGACTGATCGGTGTGCGGTTTCCGCTATAGAGTTCATCTCGCATGTCAATGATGCTGATAGTCGGCAATGGCGTTCCGTTTGCACGCAGGGGAAGTTTGAGCAGCTGATATTCTCCGTTCAGTGCTTTCCAATAAGATTCGGGTGACGGTGTCGCGCTGGAAAGAATCAATCTGCAATTGATCGTATCCGCGATAAAATTTGCAACCTCTACTGTATCGTACCGCGGTGACTGCGATGATTTATATGATGTTTCATGTTCTTCATCAACGACGATTAAGCCCAGATCACGAAATGGCATAAATAAAGCGGAGCGCGCACCGAGTACGATTTTCGATGTTCCGTTTTTGACCTTTAAGAATTCTTCATACTGCTCCGTCTGGGTCAGTTTGGAATGCATGATTCCAACGATATCACCGAAACGAGACGTAACGAGTTTCATCATCTGTGGTGTAAGAGATATCTCCGGCACCAATAACAGACACTGTTTATTTTCGCGGATCATTTCTTCGAAGATGCGAAAATAAACAGCTGTTTTGCCGCTCCCGGTCACGCCAAAGAGTAAAAACTTATTCTGAGTATCTTTTGCGGCACAATATTCGGTTAACACTGTTTGCTGATCGAGATTTAATTCGTATGGTTCTCTTTGAATATTCTCGGTACAATTATTTTTTACTTTTTTCTTAAGCATGCGAATGAGAGACAATTCATCCAGTTTGCCGATAATGTTTGTTGTTGCACCGGTATGTTCCTGCAATTCTTTTTTGAGAATCCCGTTTGGAAATTCATATAAATACGAAATGATTTCCCTTTGTTTCTTGGCTCTTGTCCCAACAATCATCAGATAATCATCCAAACTCACACCATGATCTTCAATATAAATCCATTCCTCGAATGTTTCTTTGCCGCTGGATGAAAATTCTTCAATCGACTCGATATATTTTTGTTTCAGCAGATAAGAGAGCTGCCGCTGCAATTCACTGATTTCAAATCCGGTCTTTATTTTGATGCTTTTAAGCGTAATTCCTGGGGTTTTCCGAATAATATCCATCACCTGTTGCCGATCTTGCGCAAGTTCACCCTGTTCACGATCCAACGGCTGATATGTCACCTTCCTGACAATTTTGTCCATAGATGGCGATACGGTTCGAATCGCTTCCGCATAAGTGCAAAAATATTGTTCACGCAGAAATACCGCTACATCAATCAGATAAAGCGGTATAATCGGTTCGCAATCAATAACTTCGGCAATGTCCTTGAGTTTTGATTCCTCATATTCAGAAACATCTTTCAGTCCAATCACAAAAGCCTGACAAAGTCTGTTGCCTTTTCCGAACGGAACAGCAACTCTCATGGCAGGCTCAAGTATTTGATTCATATACTCCGGTATGCGATAGTCATAAACCTGATCTGTCGCAGCCGAATTGTTGTCAATAAAGACCTGTGCGTACTTCATGGCTTAAACGGCAGCATCATCCGATTTGCTGTATGTCACCTTACCCTGATCTATTTCATTGATGGCGGTGGTAACCTTATTGATATAAAATTCATCAATCAAAGGATCTTCGCCGTTAAACAGTTCTCTTGCGCGTTTTGCAGCCAAAAGAGAAAGTACATATTTATTCTCAACCTTAGTAAGCAGATTATCGATTGAGGGCTTGATCAAACTTTCTGTTTGCGTGTTTTTCATCTTTCACCATTCCTTTACTTCTACTATATTTTACAGGAGACGTTATTTAGAAGTCAACCATTATCCGCTTGTTTTTTTTGAATTACAGATCCCAGGCATAATATTAACATATTTAATATAATTATTAATCTTATTAATATATGTATTGACATTATTAACATTATGTTATATATTAGTTTGATATTATTGATCCAAAGAGGTGGTTTATGAAGCTGAAGGCTCCCACAGTCTGTCCTGTTTGCTCCGGTGAATATGAAATTACGGCACTTACCTGCAAAAAATGCGGCAGTGCGCTGAACGGACATTTCAATGGATGCGAATTCTGCAATCTGTCCGATGAGGAGTCATATTTTCTGTTGACATTCATTAAGTGCAGAGGAAACATCAAGGATGTCGAAAAAGAACTTGGCATTTCTTACCCGACCGTTCGAGGAAAGCTCGATGCAGTCATAAGAAAACTTGGGCTGAATGCTTCCGCATCCAGTGATGCAGTAAAAGAAGAGCGCAAAGCGATTTTCGAAAAACTGAACAACGGTGAAATATCTGCCGATCAAGCGGCAGATATGCTCCGAGATTTATAAGAAAGAAGGTAAATAATGATGAACGATGAAATTTTACAAGTATTGGAAATGGTCAAAAACGGCAAGATTACCACGGAAGAGGGAGAGCGCCTGATTGCAGCGATACAGCCGAATGAGAAACAAACAATTTCAAAAAATTCGAAATCGATGTTACGCGTCCGTGTGGATACCACCGACCCTGCGATTGAAAACCAGGCAAAAGTCAATGTGAATATTCCGCTTTCTGTGGCAAAAAAAGCCGCCGGATTCCTTTCTCTTGTGCCAAAAGATGTCAAATCGGATTTATCCGAGCAGGGTATTGATCTTGATTCCATTGATTTGAAGGGTTTGATCGAGATGTTCGAAAACGGCGAGTTAACAGAAGAACTTGTCAATGTGGAAGCAGGCACACCGGAAAAAGGCGCGATTGTACGAGTATATGTCGACTAGATCGTCCAACTGGATCATTTTACAAATGCATATCGGAAAATTTCACCTCCCAATCTTGCTCCCCTTCCGATGCCTGACGGAAGTGCTGGAGGGGTTTTCCGATTTGCTTATACTGTTTCGTTTTGCCAACAAAAAAGTGTGGTTCGGATTTCATTGCGCAGATACCTTCATCTCTGAATTGCGCAGTTTCGGACGATTTGATCTGTTGGATATTGATGTATATGACCGCACAAACCATGTAAAAATTAAACTTCTGTTGAGGTAAATGATGATTCGTATATTGATAAAAGCTTTGGTCTACTTTTTCGTTCTCATGATCATGACGATGATTTCGTTGGTGCATACCGATTCTTATGCAAGTATCCTTCTATTATCCGCAGTGCTGGCGATAGCGAATACTTTCTTACGACCGATCCTTGCAGTGATCGCGCTTCCATTCAATATCATTACGTTCGGGATTGCCAGTATTTTTGCAAATATGCTGACACTGATCATTGCCAATGCAATCAGCGGTGGAATTATTTCACACGGATTTTGGTTGATGTTCCTGATTTCTGCTGTTATCATGGTGACGGACGACCTGATTCGCGCAAGTCGCATACATACGCAAAAAACAATGTATCTAAGAGGAAAGACATCCTAAAGTGAGGAACAATATGACTACATCAATTGAGCTATTTGACGATGCTATGACGGAAATGTTGGCAAAAAACAAGCGGTTTTTATTACAGCGTCCATCCTATGCAATCAAATTCATGGATATCGCAAAACAAATGAAAAAACAGTCTGCCGAAAGGGCAAGGCTGCTCCGCGATGAAGATCTCACAGTACCGCCGATATTAATTATCAGCATCACAAACGATTGCAATCTTTCCTGCACAGGCTGTTATGCTTGTGCGCAGCATAGGGACAAAACAGAAGAAATGCCGATCTCTGAAATCGGTCGGATTATAAACGAATCCGTTGATCTGGGCGTTTCTGTTGTGATGATCGCAGGCGGAGAGCCCCTGATGAAGGAGGGAATTCTTGATATTCTGCAAAAACATTCCTCCACGATATTTGTTTTGTTTACAAACGGACTGCTGCTTGATGCAAAAACGACCGAAATGCTGGATCGCACAAAAAATATTATTCCAATCATCAGCCTCGAAGGTGACCAACCGACAACCGACAATCGGAGAGGCGACGGTGTATACGAAAATACAATGCAAATCATGCATCGCCTGAATGAAAAGAAGATGTTGTTCGGTTCTTCCACAACACTGACAAAAAATAATTTCAACGATATCGTTCATTCCGATTATCTGGATCATTTGCAGCAAATCGGGAATCGTGCAACATTCTTGATTGAGTATGTTCCCGCGGACGGAAATTTCGATATTTGTTTGACAGAAGATCAGAAATCCGAACTGCGGAACATGGAGATTGAATTGACGGCGAAATACGATATGCTTGTTATTCTGCTTCCCGGAGATGAAGAACGGTATGGCGGCTGTATGGCGGCGGGACGTGGTTTCCTGCATATCAGTTCTACCGGCGCACTCGAAGCATGCCCGTTCGCACCATTTTCCGATTTGAATTTAAAAGAAATGCCGCTCAAAACAGCACTGCAATCCAAACTGCTTCGCGAAATTCGCGATCAGCATCATTTACTGAAAGAAAGCCGCGGCGGATGCGCACTGATCGAAAATAAAGAATGGATTGCCGGGCTGAAGCAATAAAAAATCATACACAAATAAGTCGATCAGGCACCGAATGCATTTGCATGATGCCTGATTTTATATTCTCCGTCAGCATCAAACTCGATAGCGACCACATCAAATCGACCTGTTTGAAAAACCGCTTTTTCTGCCATATATTTCTGTGCGGTTAAAATCAGCTTTTGTTGTTTATTGCGTTCAACGAATTCTTCCGGATTCCCAAATGAGGTATTGCTTCTCGCCTTCACTTCGCAAAACACATATTCATCACCATCTTTTAAGATCAGATCGACTTCTCCTCCGGCTCGTTTATAATTCTTTTGTACGAGACTGTACCCTTTTTCGATCAAGAACCGTAACGCTACTTCTTCCCAATTCTGTCCTGTTCTTCTCGGTGTTTGCGGTAAAACAGAATGAATAAAGGATCTGCGATGGATCGGTGTAAGCCCATATTTTTTTATTGCTTCCATATGCTCGAACGAACCGTACCCTTTGTTGGAGCGAAATCCATACTGCGGATATTGTTCATCAAAGGCTACCATCAGTCTGTCTCTTGTCACTTTTGCTATGATACTTGCCGCTGCAATACTGTAAATATTCGCATCGCCCTTGATATAGCTGCATTGTTTGATATCCGTGTTGATTGTAATTGCGTCAAGCAACAAGATGTCAGGTCTGACAGATAGCTGCTCCAATGCCAGCAACATAGATTTTTTTGTCGCATTTAGTATGTTAATACGGTCTATTTCGTGATGATCCACGATCCCGATTCCGACACTGACTGCTTCTCCGAGGATTTGATCGTACAGTTCTTCTCTTTTTTTCTCGGACAATTTTTTCGAATCGTTGACGTAACGTATTCTGCTTTCTTTCGGCAGAACCACAACAGCACTGACAACAGGACCGCACAACGGACCTCTGCCCACTTCATCCGTACCCGCAATACAAAAATATCCCTGCTCGTAGAACTGCTGCTCCGTTCGCTTCATATTCTCGATTCTTTTGTCTTCGATCAGAAGTTTTTCCTGTTTTGCATGATATTTCAACACCAGTTTTTTTACGCCGTCACGCTCGTCGCATGACAATTCCGCAATCATGACTGACCTATCCGTGAAGGTTGCATTTGCAAGCAATGCCTCAATCTGTTTAACCGACAATTCCGAATATTTGCTCATCAATTATTCCTATTCTGCATCGATTGGAAGATCAAAAGAAATTCTCCCTATTTTACCGTTACGAAATTCATCCAATATCGTAAATGCGGTTCTTTCGTAATCATAAACACCGCCTTTGTTCTTGAAACCACGCTTTTCTGCGATTTGTTCCATGAGGGCAACATCATCGCAGTCAGTACTGCCCAGCTTATAGCGTTCTGCCAACATCAGAGGATATTGCCTTTTCAAAAAATTCAAGATAAACAAAGCCAACTCGTCTTTATCTACGATTGCATCCTTGATGCTGCCGATCGCAGCAAGCGCATAACCATCTTCATTCGTATCGAATTTCGGAGGGAGTACCCCGGGCGTATCCAACAGATAAAAATCCATTCCGACTTTAATCCACTGGTTTGCTCTTGTTACACCTGGTCGGTTGGCGGCGTGAGCCGCATTGCGTTTTGCGAGTGTATTGATCAACATCGATTTCCCGACATTCGGAATGCCGACGATCATCACATGTACTGCTCTGTCATAACGAATTGATTTCTTGTATAATTTAATATTCGAGACAAGTTCCGCGATTCCTTTTTTATTCAGACAATCGATGAAAAAAACAGTTTCGTTTTGTTCTTGAAACCGTTTTTGCCATGCTGTGTTGATCGCCTCATCTGCCATATCAGATTTATTGAACACCAAAATCCTTCGTTTATTCTTAATGATCTCAAAAAAATCTTGATTTATGCTTCGATTGACCGCCCTGGCATCACCAAGTACAACAACAACATCGACCTTTTTTAGTTCCTCTTTCATTAACCGAGTGGCTTTTGCCATATGCCCCGGGTACCATTGAACGCTCATTCTTCCCTATCCGTTCTTTTCATTCTGCAAATACCGCCTATAAGCATGTTTTGCAGTCTTCGCTGTATATTTTTAAAGTCGCAAGCAACACATGTCCGTTAATTTCCGCGACACTCTCGATGTTTGATATAAATTCATTCTTTTGATCATCACTGTCACCGTCCGAAATACCGCGGATGATGGCATACGGAATATTGTTCATAGCGCAGACCTGTCCTACTGCCGCCCCCTCCATTTCAGCGCATAATCCCCCGAATGTATCCGTTAGTTCTGTTTTTACATTCTGATCAACAATGACTTTGTCTCCGCTTAAAATTCTGCCGAAATGAATACGATAACCCATCTTGTCAATTTGTTCGGCAGCGGAAAGAAATCGCTCGTCGCAAGGAAGCGAAATAACCCCAAGCTCCGGTAATTCTCCTTTCTCCCAACCAAACGGACTGATATCAAAATCATGCTGTACGCTGTCAATGGCGATGATAATATCCTTGTTGTGCACCTCTTTCGAAATACTGCCTGCCGTGCCGATGTTTATAATTAAACCGGGTTTGAAATACTCAATCATTAATTGTGTACATACAGCAGCACTGACCTTTCCCGTGCCGCATACAGAGCAAACCAACCGAATTCCCTCATAATCGTATTCGTCGTATTTAAAATTCGCGTGCTGTGTTGTCTTCATTAACGTGCAATCTTTTGTAAAAGCAAGCTCCGATTGCATGGACGCAATCACTCCAATCATTCCTATACCTCCGTGCAATAATGTGTTGATATTATTATAACATAAATCTTTTCTGTGCTATAATTAATACATAAAATCAACGTATACGGAGGATTGCATGGGATTACTTTCCGGCAGCAGTTTATTTGTTTATTTTCTCATTTTTTTTGGCAAAATCATCGAGGTGACTCTCGATACTGTCCGAATGGTTCTGGTTAACAGAGGACAGCGCTTAATCGGAGCCGTGATCGGCTTTTTTGTCATTATTATCTGGATTGTCATCGTATCCTCCGTTTTAAATGACTTGAGCGGCGATTGGATCAAGTGCGCAGTGTACGCAGTCGCTTATGCATTGGGCAACTATTTTGGCGTGACAATCGAAAACAAGCTTGCGATCGGTCTTTGTTCGATGCAGGTTATTACCAGAGAAACGGAAGGTTACAAGTTAGCAAATCTTTTGCGCTCAAATGGATTCGGAGTCACAATTCTCGAGGGCGAATCTGCATTTTACAAGCGCCATATTTTGCTCATTCATCTGAAACGGAAACGCATTGACGAAGCTGTGCAACTGATCAACAAGACAACGGAAGATGCGGTTATCACTGTCAATGACATAAAAACCGTTTATGGCGGATTCGTCAAAAAGCGCTGAGCGTGAGGCAAATATTATGAATATGTATGACATTATCACAAAGAAAAAACATGGTGAAACACTTTCGGCAGAAGAAATCCGCTATTTTGTTGATAACTTCACTTCAGGACTAATCCCCGACTATCAGGCATCCGCACTGTTGATGGCAATTTGTCTGAAACTGATGGATGACCGAGAAACAGCCGATCTGACAAAAGCCATGATGCATTCGGGAGATGTGCTCGATTTAAGTCTTATTCAAGGGATTAAAGTTGACAAACATTCCACGGGCGGTGTCGGAGACAAAACGACGCTTGTACTAGCGCCGATGCTTTCCGCATGCGGTCTGACAGTGGCAAAAATGTCGGGACGAGCGCTTGGACATACCGGCGGGACAATCGACAAACTCGAAAGCATTTCCGGTTTCCGCACTGAGCTCAGTGAAGAAGCATTCATAAACCAAGTCAATCAACATAAAATCGCAGTAGCAGCACAAACAAAAGATATCGCGCCTGCAGATAAAAAACTGTATGCACTCAGAGATGTAACCGCAACTGTTGATAATATGTCACTGATTGCGTCCAGCATCATGTCAAAGAAACTTGCGTGCGGCGCTGACGCAATCGTACTCGATGTAAAAACCGGTTCAGGTTCTTTTGCAGGTACTTATGAAAACTCACTGGATCTTGCAGAAAAAATGGTGTCCATCGGGAAAAATATGGGGAAAAAAGTCTGCGGCGTTATCACGGATATGAATCAGCCTCTCGGCAACGCCGTCGGCAATGCCTTGGAAGTAATGGAAGCAATTGAAACGCTTCAGGGGAGAGGCCCTTCCGATTTGCTTGAATTGTGTCTGACGCTGGGCGGCGAACTGATGTGCATTATTGACCCTCACTGCAATATCAATCAAGCGAGAAGTATATTGAAAAAAAGCATTGATGACAGATCTGCATTCGAAAAATTTGTTGATTTGATCAAAGCACAGGGTGGCAGTGAGGAACAGGTAAGAAACACACAGCTTATGCCCCATGCGAAATTTACTGTTGATTTTATAGCGGATACAGACGGGTTTGTGAATGAAATTCAATGCAATGAAGTCGGTATGGCTTCGCTGCTCACAGGTGCCGGACGCGAAATCAAAGATGCACCGGTTGATCCTGCTGCCGGAATCTATATCTTTAAGAAGATTGCGGATAAGGTCTCGAAGGGTGAGCGTATTGCTCGCTTGTTTTCCTCAGACGAAGCGAAACTTCTCCCTGCTCTGGATCGACTGAAAGCAGCATATCATATTTCACACAATCAGCCGCAGCGCCAACCGCTGATTTATACTACTTTGAAATAGAACAAGAGGTCGTCTTGAAAATAATTCAGATTACGAATAAAAAAACGTATACTTTGCTCACTTCCGAGAGCGGAAAATCAATTTTAGTTTCGCCCGATTATGTGCAACGTGCTTCTCTGTATATCGGTTCGGAACTCGACAGCAATTCCTGTTTCGATGACAACAAAGAATTTTTAAGACAGTTTGCAATGGACAGCGCGCTCAATTACATTTCCTACTGTGACCGAACGGAAGAACAAATCAGACAGCATCTGAAGAGAAAGAAACTGCCGGAAATCATCATTCTGCCTGTTATCGAAAAGCTAAAAGAATACCGTTATGCCGACGATGCCAGATATGCATCGCTTTATATCGAGTCTGCAAAACTGTCCTCCAAAGGTAAAAAACTGACCGCATCAAAGCTCAAGCAAAAAGGCATTGATACAGGAATATTGGATCAGGCGTTGGAGTTGTACAGTGAAGAGGATGAACGCGACGGGGCGGAAGAATTCGTCAAGAAGCAAAACCGAATCCTTCATCTGCATCCGCCTGCTATTCGCAAAGAAAAGATACTTCGCCAAGCGGTACTGCGTGGATATTCACCGTCTTTAATATATGATATCCTACAGGCTTACGTCGATGATAATCACGATTACTGCGAATACTATGCCAAACTGATCGATAAAAAAGCGCTTGCTTATTATCAAAAAGGAATCGGACAGCAGGAAGCAACAACGAAGCTGATCGCTTATTTTTTACCAAAAGGAGCGACAAAAGATTTAATTTACGAGAGAGTATTGAATGTTTTCAAAAATCAGCAATTTGAATTATGATTTTCGAATTTATATAAATCAATATTATCATATTGCCTAATTTTATATAGGATTTTTGAATATTTATTGTAAATATTAACCAATATGTCGCAAATAACTAATTTTTATTGACAACAACTAAAAAAAAAGATATAATACCTCAGATGAACTTTGGCGTTCGTTAAAGGGTAAACGATTGTTTTTATCCCTTTAGGCGGCGTTTTTTTTGAAGAGCAATGTGCTGTTTGATATATTGATTGAAAGGAACCTATTACATGAAAAAAGAGGGCGAAATCAGAATCCCTTCAGGCTGTGCCATTTCGGGCATATTCTCGAAAAACAAGAAAGATATATGCGGTGATATTATCGTCAAGTCCATGGAGGTCATGCATGACCGTTCCAACGGTCTCGGCGGCGGCTTTGCAGGGTACGGAATTTATCCGGAATTGAAAGAATTCTACGCATTTCATATGTTTTATGATAATGAAGCAGCAAAATCAGCATGCGAAAACTATTTGGATTCCCACTTTGAGGTAAAAACAAACGGTGCGATACCAACGTCGATTCAACATGATATAGCCGGAAAGCCCATTATATGGCGTTACTTTGCTTCCCCTTGTGCAAAGAAGCTGATTGCTTATAGTGTTGATGAACGTGAATATGTTGTACAGTTTGTTACACATGTCAATACAAACATTGAGGGTGCCTATATTTTCTCCAGCGGCAAGAATATGGGGGTATTCAAAGGTGTCGGATTTCCGGAAGACATCGGAAGATTCTACGAACTTGAAAATTACAGCGGTTATTCCTGGACTGCACACGGACGATATCCGACAAATACGCCCGGATGGTGGGGCGGTGCCCACCCTTTTGCGCTGCTGGATTACACCATCGTTCACAACGGCGAAATATCTTCTTATGATGCAAACAGACGTTTCATCGAAATGTTCGGATATAAATGCAACCTGTTGACAGATACCGAAGTCATCACCTACATTATGGATTATCTGTACAGAAAACAAGGATTAACACTGCAAGAAATTGCGAGTATTGTTGCAGCTCCTTTCTGGAGCACCATTGAGAAAATGCCGAAAGACCAACGAGAACTGCATACATTCTTGAGAAATGCGTTCCCCAGCTTGCTTATTACAGGACCGTTTTCTATTATATTCGGTTTTGAAAACGGCATTATGGCATTAAATGACAGACTGAAACTCCGCTCTATGGTCGTCGGCGAAAAAGATGATATGGTCTATATTGCAAGCGAAGAATGTGCGATACGCTCCATTCAGCCGGAGCTTGACAAACTGTGGTCTCCCGACGGAGGACAGGCTGTGATCGTAACAACAAAGGAAGGTTAATCAGATGAGTATAGATTTTTTATATCCCGACTATGAAGTGATTCGCGATGTGAATCGCTGCATCAGCTGTAAAGCATGTGCCAGACAGTGTGCAAATGAGGTTCACTCTTTTGACGAAGACTTAAACATTATGATTGCTGACGATACCAAATGTGTCAACTGTCATCGATGTGTTTCGATTTGTCCTGTCAAAGCTTTGAAGATCGTTAAAACAGACAATACATTCAAAGAAAACGGCAACTGGTCAAATCAGACAATCAAAGAAATATACCGTCAAGCCGACAGTGGCGGTGTACTGCTTGCATCTATGGGTAACCCACAACCATTTCCTATCTATTGGGATAAGATGCTGATCAATGCGTCGCAGGTAACAAACCCCTCCATTGATCCGCTGCGTGAACCGATGGAAGTCAAAATCACAATTGGTAAAAAACTGGATAAAATTGAACGAGACAAAAAAGGAAGACTGATAAACAATCTTCCTCCGCAACTAAAACTGAATGTTCCTGTCATGTTTTCTGCAATGTCATACGGTTCCATCAGTTATAATGCCCACGAATCTCTTGCAAGAGCCGCAACAGAACTCGGTATTTATTACAATACCGGTGAAGGCGGTTTGCATGAAGACTTTTACAAATATGGCTCAAATACGATTGTTCAGGTAGCATCAGGACGTTTTGGCATGCATAAGGATTATCTGAATGCGGGCGCTGCCATTGAAATCAAGATGGGTCAGGGTGCAAAACCGGGTATCGGCGGACATCTGCCCGGCACAAAAATAGTTGCAGATATTTCAAAAACACGTATGATTCCCGAAGGTTCCGATGCAATCTCCCCTGCTCCTCACCACGATATTTATTCCATCGAAGATTTAAGACAGCTTGTTTATTCTCTTAAAGAAGCGACAAATTATAAGAAACCCGTTATTGTTAAGATTGCGGCGGTACACAATGTTGCAGCGATTGCTAGCGGCATTGCGCGCAGCGGAGCTGACATCATAGCGATCGACGGTTTCAAAGGCGGCACAGGTGCAGCACCGCAACGAATCAGAGACAATGTCGGAATTCCCATTGAATTGGCACTTGCCAGCGTTGATACGCGACTCCGTGAAGAAGGTATCAGAGACAATGTCGGATTGGTCGTCGGCGGCGGAATCCGAAACAGCGCCGATATCGTAAAAGCTATAGCACTCGGAGCCGATGCGGTTTATCTCGGAACATCTGCTTTGATTGCTTTGGGCTGCCATCTGTGCAGAACATGCCAAAGCGGTAAATGCAACTGGGGTATCGCAACACAAAACCCGCAGCTTGTCAAAAGACTGAATCCGGATATCGGATATCAGCGCCTTGTCAACCTCGTTACTGCTTGGAAACATGAAATAGAGGAAATGATGGGCGGTATGGGAATCAATTCGATTGAAGCATTAAAAGGCAATCGGTTGATGCTCAGAGGCATCGGACTCAATGAAAAAGAATTGGAAGTGCTCGGTATCCTGCATGCCGGCGAATAGAATACAGCATGCAGAATGAAGCTCTGCCTGATGCTGAAGAAGGTGAATGAATAATGAAACGAGTATATGTAGACGAAAAATGGTGCTTGGGATGTCATCTTTGCGAATATTACTGCGCATTCGCAAACTCCGGCAAGGACGATATGGTGAAAGCATTGAAAGATGCAGGAATCAATCCGCGCATCCGAATCGAACAGAAAGATAATATCAATTTTGCCGTTTCCTGCCGTCATTGCGATGATCCTCTTTGTGTGAAGGGTTGCATCAGCGGCGCTTTAACGCAAAAAGACGGCGTTATTATGATTGATCAGGATAAATGTGTAGGATGTTATACCTGCATTCTTTCCTGTCCGTACGGCGCAATTATGCCGTCCGACGAGGTTGCGGTGCAGAAATGTGAGCTGTGCATCAACAACAGCGGCGGCGAACCGATCTGTGTCAAAGGGTGCATCAATAATGCGATTGTGTTTGAGGAGAGATAAGCAAAGATGAAATATGTAATAATTGGCAATTCCACTGCTGCAATCGGTTGTATTGAAGCAATCAGAGAAAATGATAAAACAGGCGAAATTATCGTCATTTCAAACGAATCCCATCATACCTATGGGCGTCCGTTGATTTCGTATCTGCTGTGCGGCAAAACGACCGAAGAGAAAATGAAATATCGCCCGAATGATTTTTATACAGTCAACAACGTGACGACAATGTTCGGAAAAGAAGCAGTAAACATAGATGCGAAGAAAAAAGAAGTTTTGTTGAATGACGGCTTAAACGTATCCTACGATAAACTGCTTGTTGCAACAGGATCCTCCCCTTTTATACCCCCGATGAAGGGTCTGGATGATGTGCAAAAAAAATTCACATTTATGACGCTTGATGATGCGAAAAATCTGGAAGCTGCAATTACTGCGGATTCCAAAGTACTCATTATCGGCGCAGGACTGATCGGTTTAAAATGTGCAGAAGGTATTTATAAACGTGTAAATAAAATCACGGTAGTCGATATGGCAAATCGTATCCTGCCAAGCATTTTGGACGAAGAAGGTTCTGAGATCGTCATGAAACATATACAAAACTGTGGTATTGATTTCATTCTCTCAGACAGTGTTGACGAATTTGAAAAGAATAAAGCTGTTCTAAAAAGCGGAAAAACGCTGGAATATGACATTGTAGTAATCGCTGTCGGTGTGCGACCCAATACGATGCTTCTCGAAACTGCGGGAGGAAAAGTGAATAAAGGTGTATTAATCGACAGCGGCAGCAGAACGAACCTTCCTGATGTTTTTTCAGCAGGCGATTGCACTGTCAGCCATGATATTTCTGCAAATGAAGACCGCATTCTTGCAATTCTCCCCAATGCATATCAACAAGGTTATACCGCGGGCATCAATATGAGCGGTGGGACTATGGTATTCGAAAAAGCCATCCCAATGAACGCGATCGGCTTTGAAGGGCTCCATATCATTACTGCAGGAACCTATGACGGAGATGTGTACATAAAAAAAGATAAAAACAACTACAAAAAATTGTTCTCAAAAGACAATTTGTTAAAAGGTTTTATTATGATCGGCGATATTGAACGCGCAGGGATTTATACATCTATGATCCGTGATCAAACGCCTCTCGATTCCATCGATTTTGAGCTTGTAAAAGAAAAACCGCAACTGATGGCATTTGACCGCAGTGAACGGGCAAAAATGCTCGGAGGTGCAAAATAATGAGAATAGATGCTTCAAATATCGATTTTCAAACCTTAAATCAAACGATCCGTGACACCGACGACAAGGATATCATCATTGACAACTGCATTGGGCAGCGTTTCATCGGTTCCGGACTGTCTGACAGACATATCGAAATCAACGGGGTTCCGGGAAATGCACTCGGCTGTTATCTTGACAACAGCCTGATCCGCGTTCATGGGAATTCTCAGGATGCCACCGGCGACACGATGAATAACGGTCGCATTTATATCCACGGTTCCGCAGGCGATGCAACAGGATACGGCATGCGCGGCGGAAAAATCATGATTTACGGCAATACAGGTTATCGTGCCGGAATTCACATGAAGGCATATCAAGACAACATCCCGGTATTAATCATCGGCGGTGTTGCGGGAAGTTTTCTCGGCGAATATCAGGCAGGCGGAACGATTGTCGTATTGAATCTTCATGAAACACATCTTCCGATTGCAGGCAATTTCTGTGCAACAGGGATTCACGGAGGAAAAATTTTCCTGCGCAGTGATGAATTAAATCTGAAATTACCGAAACAAGTCATTGTAAAAAAGGCAACATCCGAGGATTTGCAGGAAATTAATGCCCATATCGATGAATTCTGCACGGAATTCGGCACCGATAAAGGTAGTATAATGAACCATACATTCTATGTTTTAACACCAAACACAAAAAATCCTTACAAACAGCTTTATAATTATAACTAAATAGTGTATAATTATGCATATGAAACAGGAGGGTATTATCATGAAGTATACCGAAAACGAAGTTTTACGTTTCGTTACAGAGAATGACGTGAAATTTATTCGGCTTGCATTCTGTGATATTTTCGGAAATCAAAAAAATATCTCCGTCATGCCTCGAGAATTGGCACGGGCATTCGAGCTCGGTATCCCCTTTCAGGCAAACCTGATTGAAGGTTTCGTATGCGGGAAAGAAAACGAGCTGAGATTGGTTCCCGATCCTGCAACAATGGCGATTCTTCCCTGGCGACCGCAGACAGGTCGGGTAGTAAGGTTTTTCTGTCATATTAAAAACCTTGACGGAAGCGATTACGAATTCGACGCACGTTACCTGCTGCGCATTGCCGCAAAACGTCTGGAAGAAAAAAACTTGGAATGTTTGATCAGAACAGAATGTGAATTCTATCTTTTTCAAACCAATGAAGACGGCATGCCCACAAAAATACCGCACGATAATGCGACGTACTTTGACATCGCACCAAAGGATAAAGCGGAAAATGTGCGCAGAGAAATCTGCCTTTCGTTGGAACAGATGGGAATCGCACCGGAAACTTCTCATCATCAAAGAGGTCCGGGACAAAACGAAATTGTTTATAAATATTCGGATGCTGTTTCTGCCGCGGATGACTTTATCACTTATAAGTCTGTGGTAAAGACGATTGCCAACAAAAACGGTCTTTACGCGTCATTTATGCCGAGGCCGTTAGCCGATTCCATCGGCAATCAGATGATATTAGAACTCTTTCTTTACCGAAATGAAGAAAATCAATTCAGTTCGGATAAAATGAATTCATCTGCGGACGCTGCATATTTTGCTGCAGGTGTATTGAAATATCTGCGTGAATTGTCATTGTTCCTATTTCCATCTGCCAACTCTTATCAGAGATTGAACCATGATGAAACGCCAAAGATTATCAAAGTTTCCGATCATACACCTGATACAGCGCTTTGCGTCGACTCATCCGCATCCGACCAGTCCAAGCTGATTCTTAGGGTTACAGATTCCTGTTGCAATCCTTATCTGATATTCGGATTATTATTGAATGCCGGTATTGCCGGAATTGAGCAGCAAACTACTTTGACGGATGACGAGCAATTTTTCGCAAATGACTTGGCAGATGCGATTCAGATCGCAAAAGCGAGTGATTTTGTCGGCAGTATTTTGCCCCATGGAATGTTAGCACTGTATCTTACCAAAAAAGAAACTGAATGCAGCATTATTGCTGATGCGCAAGACAGAGAAACAGCTGAGACTAATTTATATTTTGAGCAATTTTAAGATCGATGGGAATGACATTACATTGAAGGTATTGACATGTCAGATGTATTAATAGTATCGAGTTCTCAGAAATCTTGCGAATTTTTGACAGGATTTATGAAAGAGAATTTCGGTTCGAGCATCAAAACAGCAAACAGCGGCAACGATGCCCGCAGAATTCTGAATGAAAAAGATTTTTCCGTTGTGATCATCAACTCACCTCTCACTGACGAATTCGGGAACGAGCTAGCCATCAATGCCACTGAAATTTCTTCATCGGGTGTTGTCTTGATCGTGAAAAACGAAATCGTTGACGAGGTAGCTGAGAATGTTGAAGATTATGGCGTTCTGACTGCGGCCAAACCGATTAATAAAGTACTGCTCCATCAAACAGTCAAACTTGCTTTTTCCACTCATTCACGCGTTATCGGGTTTAAAAAAGAAAACGTCCAGCTTCAAAGTAAAATTGAAGAGATGAGATTGGTTGACAGGGCTAAGTGCGTTTTGATACAATATCTTACGATGACCGAGCCCCAAGCACACAGATACATCGAAAAACAAGCAATGGATATGAGAGTTTCAAAACGCATTGTAGCTGAAGGCATTTTGAAAACATATGAAACATATTAGCATAAAAAAAGGATTTGGTATAAAAAAACATGGTTCAATCCGTATATTTAATTCTCGAAAACGGCGAAATATTCGAAGGTAAAAGTTTCGGCTCGGCAAATGAAATTGTCGGCGAACTGGTTTTCACCACTGCTATGTGCGGCTATTTGGAAACACTGACCGACCCCAGTTATTACGGACAGTTTGTCATCCAGACTTTTCCGTTAATTGGCAATTACGGAATTATTCCGGAGGATTTTGAAAGCGGCAAACCTTATTTAAAAGCGTATATTGTAAAAGAGTGGTGTCGGGATCCTTCCAATTTCCGTTGTGAAGGCGATCTTGACACTTTTTTAAAGCAAAATAATATCGTCGGCATTTACGACATCGATACCAGAGCTCTGACAAAAATCGTCCGCGAATACGGTGTGATGAATGCCGCCATCTCCTTTAAACAAAATGATACTTCCGTTCTGCCTATTTTGAAAGAATACCGCATAAACGACGCGGTAAATCAAGTTTCATGCAAGATGAAAACAAATGATCAATCAACTGCGCGCAAATACAAAGTGGTTTTATGGGATTTCGGTGCAAAAGCAAATATTAAACGGCAACTGCTTAAACACGGCTGCGATGTGATTACAGTTCCTTCCTCAACATCGGCAGATGAGATTATTACTCTGAACCCTGACGGAATTATGCTTTCCAACGGACCGGGAGATCCTGCCGAAAACATTGAACTGATCCGACAGATTCAACTCCTTCAAAAATCAGGAATTCCGATATTCGGCATTTGCCTCGGGCATCAGCTGCTGGCATTGGCAAACGGTGCCAAAACAAGTAAACTTAAATATGGTCACAGAGGCGCGAATCAACCTGTGATTCATGTCGAATCTCAGAAGGTATATATCACCAGCCAGAACCATGGTTATTTTGTTGAAAAAGATACCTTGCCCGACTATGCGTCGGTCAGTTATTTGAATGTCAATGATGATACCTGTGAAGGAATCGTTTATCGAAACTCCCCTGCCTTTTCGGTGCAATATCATCCGGAAGCTGCCGGAGGACCTCTTGACACAGAATTTTTGTTCGATGATTTTATCTCGCTAATGAAGGGAGCACACGAACATGCCGCTCAATAAAGACATCAAACGCGTGATGGTAATCGGCTCAGGTCCGATTGTAATCGGTCAGGGGGCTGAATTTGACTATGCCGGAACACAAGCGTGCAACGCATTAAAAGAAGCCGGCATAGAAGTCGTATTGGTTAATTCAAATCCTGCTACAATTATGACCGACCAGCATATCGCGGATAAAATATACATTGAACCCCTGACGCTTGAAACGCTCAGAAGAATCATTATCAAAGAACGACCGGACAGCTTACTGTCCACTCTTGGCGGACAAAACGGACTGACACTGTCGATGCAGCTTGCGAAGGAAGGGTTTTTGGAAAAGCACCACGTCAAGTTACTGGGCGCAAATCCCGAAACAATCGATAAAGCCGAAGATCGTGAACTCTTCAAAGATACTATGATGAAAATTGATCAGCCCGTTATTCCTTCCGTGATTATCAATGAAGCACATCATGCACTTGCTTTTGCGGCGGGAATTGGATATCCGGTGATTGTACGCCCTGCATTTACCTTGGGCGGAAGCGGCGGCGGTATTGCTCACAACGAAGAGGAATTGCTGGAGATCAGTGAAAACGGTCTGCGTCTCTCCCCTATTTCTCAAGTATTAATCGAAAAAAGCGTAGCCGGTTGGAAAGAAATCGAATTCGAAGTGATGCGCGATGCTTCCGGAAATGTAATAACTGTTTGCAGTATGGAAAACTTTGATCCCGTGGGAATTCATACAGGCGACAGTATCGTCATTGCTCCTGCGGTTACACTCTCCAACAAAGAGTACCAGATGCTGCGAAGTGCTTCTTTAAAAATAATCAACGAATTAAAAATTGAAGGTGGCTGCAACTGCCAGTTCGCACTTGACCCTGACAGTTTTCGATATGCTGTTATTGAGGTCAATCCGCGTGTCTCGCGTTCATCCGCACTTGCTTCCAAAGCTACAGGGTATCCAATCGCGAAAGTAGCCACAAAAATCGCAATCGGATATCGACTGAATGAAATCGAAAATGCTGTTACAAAAAAAACAAAAGCCTGCTTTGAGCCTGCTCTTGATTATGTTGTAGTTAAATTCCCAAAATGGCCTTTTGATAAATTTGTTTATGCAAAACGTACGCTCGGAACGCAAATGAAAGCAACCGGCGAGGTTATGGCAATCGGCGCAACTTTCGAAGAAGCCATCATGAAAGCGGTTCGCGGAGCAGAAATTTCTCATAACAGCCTCAACAGTCCAAAGTTTGCCAAATTAAGCAATGAGGCTCTAATTGAAAAAATCAAAAAACAGGATGATGAACGTATCTTTGCTATCTATGAAGCGCTCAAGCACGGCTTCACAATAGATGAAATTCATGATCTGACTAAAATCGACAAATGGTTTTTATCGAAATTAACAAATATGATCGCACATGAAAAACGTCTTTCAACAGAAGATTTGACTGACGAGTTGTATTTGACATCCAAAAAACTTGGATACCCTGATAAGGTAATTGAAACCATTTCAAAACAAAAAGTAAAGAATCACATGAATGCTTCCTATAAAATGGTAGATACCTGCGCTGCCGAATTTGCCGCCGAAACTCCATATTTTTATTCTTCCTACGATAAAATAAATGAAGCAAAAGAATTTATCGACCAGCATCAAACGGGTAAAGAGACCGTTATCGTATTCGGTTCCGGACCGATCCGTATCGGTCAGGGCATCGAGTTTGACTATGCTTCCGTGCATTGTGTCTGGGCGCTCAAAGAACTGGGTTATGAGGTTGTTATCATCAACAACAACCCCGAAACGGTTTCGACAGATTTTGATACTGCTGATCGACTGTACTTTGAGCCTGTTACGGATGAAGATGTCATGGACATTATCCGCACCGAAAAACCGATTGGTGTTGTGATTGCTTTCGGCGGACAAACTGCAATCAAACTGACGAAATTCCTTGATAAGATGAATATCCCGATTCTTGGCACATCCGCGGACAGTATTGACGCTGCCGAAGACAGAGAACGATTTGACGCACTGCTTGAAGCCCTTCATTTGAAGCGTCCGCTCGGATATACTGTCATGACACCGGATGAAGCCTTGCTGACGGCCAATAAAATCGGCTACCCCGTTTTAATGCGCCCTTCCTACGTTTTGGGCGGACAAAACATGATCATTGCTTATTCCGATGATGATATTCGTGAGTATATGGGAATTATTCTCACACAAAATATTGAGAATCCTGTTTTGATCGATAAATACCTGATGGGAACAGAATTGGAAGTTGACGCAATCTGCGATGGTGAAGAAATCCTCATACCGGGTATTATGGAACATATCGAACGCGCGGGAATTCATTCCGGCGATTCCATGGCGGTGTATCCTGCTTGGAGCGTCAGCAAAGATATGACCGAACATATCGTGGAATGCTCGAAAAAATTGGCAATCGGACTGCATACAAAAGGTCTGGTGAATATACAATACTTAATCTATGAGAACGAATTGTATGTGATCGAAGTAAATCCCCGTGCATCCAGGACTGTTCCTTATATCAGTAAAGTAACAGGTCTTCCGATGGTTGAGCTTGCAGTCAAAGCGATGTGCGGACAAAAGTTGTCCGAAATGGGATACGGTACCGGATTGTATCCGGATTCAGGATATGTTGCGGTAAAAGTTCCTGTGTTTTCCTTTGAAAAACTGATTGATCTGGATACGCAGCTCGGACCCGAAATGAAATCGACCGGCGAGGTTCTGGGTGTAGCGAAAACAAGACAAGAAGCTATCTTCAAAGGACTGGTCGCGCGCGGATGCGAATTGAAGCAATCCGGTGGTGTTTTATTCACAGTAAGGGATACCGATAAAGAAGAAGCCGTAGAAATTGCAAAGAAATTTAACGAACTCGGTTTTACGCTATATGCTACGGAAGGAACCGCACATCTTCTTGAGAATGAAGGTCTGAGCGTTTTGCACACAAAGAAAATCCATGAATGTGATGACAATATCCTCAAACTTATTGAAAGCGGCACATTAAGCTATGTCATCTCAACTTCATCAAAAGGTCGTCTTCCGACAAGGGACGGTGTCATCATTCGAAGAAAAGCTGTCGAACGAAGCGTTCCCTGCCTGACTTCAATCGATACGGCATTGGCTGTGGTAAACAGTCTGCAATCTCACTATACCGAATCCAACACGGAGCTGTTCGATATTAACCAGTTATTTCTTGGACGAAAATAAGTAGGAAATAAAAAAAGCAGATACCAAAAAATTTCGGTATCTGTTTTTTTATATATTGTTTGTACGCCTTAATTTCACAAGTATTTTAATGGCATCATCAATATAATCGGAAAGCATTGTCTCTTTTGTGCCGGCGATCAGTAAATTGCATTTATTGATCGGAATCAATATTTTGACTGCATCGCTTTCTGCTACTGCAAGCGACATGACGGGGCTTAGCTCACCATTAAAAGAATTTGCTGCAATAATACCAACCGCACCGATTACGACATCACATTTGGACGTGTTGTAGACAATCGCATTTTCTCCTGTCGCCCCCTCGTCCGCACCCGCCTTCATCATTGCTGTTGTCGATGCAGAGTTCGTTCCGAGCGCAATAATACTCACTTCATTATGAAAAGTGAATCTTATTTTATCAATAATGGACTTACCCATTCCGCCGCCCTGACCGTCAATGACCGCTATTCGCATATCATCCTCCTGAATTGTAATGTTATTATAATACAAAAAAGCGCTATATCCAATATATAAACGCTTTTTTCAAAGTATCCCGTCACTCTTTATTGATTCAGATGCTCAAATCGAATTCGGAAACAAGCTGGGAGCATTCAGATACTGCTTGTACTATTATAATATTATGCAATTAGTTTATATCTGCGAAGCAGCGCCAAAATTGCAGGTATTGCCAATATCTGAATTACAATTCCGGGCCATGCCGTCACGAACAAATCAGTCAGAATTGCAACCATCGCGAAAGAATTCCCGATTAAACTGTAAATAACATATTTTGCTGCGATACTGACGACTCTGCCTACGATCATGGCAACAATGAGCGAAAAGTAAATTTTCTTTGTCTTTCGGTACATCAATCCCGCAACAAAGGCATATGCAGCAAGCTCAAATATCATTGCCGCTCCAACCGGCATCATCGGAGGCATTCCGGTTATGGTTGAAGATAGGAAAACGCTTAGAACTCCGCTGATTAAACCGTAGTACGGACCGCATATAAAACCGCAAAGAATCACAGGAATGTGCATCGGAAGAAATACAGAACCCAATCCAAACATGTGGAAAATCTGCGGAATAATCACACCCAATGCTACAAATAAGGCCGATAATACAAGTCTGTTCGTGTTGGTCATTGATTTTGTCATATAATATCTCCGTTTCGTAAAATAAAAAAGCCATGCAAAGTGGAAACATCCACCCTTCATGGGCATGCTGAAAAGCTACAGAACTTCATGTTCTGTAGAGATTATAGCTTACTCTGCCGAATTCTGTCAAGCAAATTTTAGGTATTTTGTGTTGCGGAATCTCTTGTTATATCAGTCTCGGGACGATTATGCTTTTCTTTTGATATGCTTTCGGTATGATACCGATACAGTTCTTCAGTTGCCAATGCAATTTTCGTTACAGAAAATTCTTTGCATTTTGGATATATATAATACGTATCGCTCAAAGTGTTCAGATCAATACAATCGCCATGCTTACCCAAATACTCATATTCAATATGACAGGAATAGATCGTTTTTGAAGAGATTTCCAAATGATACTCCGCACCGTTATAATTGCCGCACAATCGAAAGCCATGCATGTCATGCGTCAGGTGTCCCTCTCCAAGATCGATAAACCCGTTTGCATTCGGTAAGGATTTCACAGAAACAATGCTGTTGAATTCGTACTTACGTGCTTTTATCTCATTCCGTACTTGTTTTCGTTCCCATTCATACCAATCCGGAATATGTGAAAACTCCGTAACTCCCTGCGTGGCAGAAAGTTGGTTCAATTGGTTCAACGTCCATTCTTTCCCGCATGCTTCGCACCATAACCGATTGCCCTCGGTATTCATTCGATACTCCGTATGGCAGCTCGCACATTGATATAATACTTTATGCAATCCCTGTGCTCTGTTTTTATAGGATACTGCAACATTATTTTCTTTCTGCCATTGATAATCATCATACTCGAATATATTCTGAATCCGTTCGTTAATCTGCGCCACAGTCAATTGATTTATTTCTTCGGATGCAATCAATTGCGTCATATGCGCGGTTGTTTGAATATTACGATTGTCTAGATTCCAGAAAGGAGAATTGATATGATGTCCTTGTGTGATCAGCGTGACAACAGGCACTTTAAGGACTTTAACCAATTTCCCGAGCGATTCCGGCAATACTGCATTCGTACCGCATAAGGAGTATCTCGCTTCCGGATAAATCACAGCGATATCTCCGTTTTGGATGACACGCAGTAACTGCCTGACGAGCAAAATATCATTCGTGAATTTTCGTTTGCAGATACAGCCGACACTTCTCATTAATTTTTCTCTGCCGATAAAACCGTCTATTGCCACAATATAATTTGCGCGATTAGGAAACACTGCAACCGTTGCCAGTTTAAAATCCAAAAATGCATTATGGTTACACAACAGAAGATAGGGCGGTTTCAATCCGTCCATATTAATTTTGTTGATCACAGATCGTCTGCTCCAAACTGCAGGAAAACTGATCAACCAAGTGACAGGACGCAAATACCATTTGGTGCGCATCGGTTTTTTGGTCATATCAAATCGCTGCAAATCGTCCAATAAATACATTATTCTCTCACTTTCGAATTATATTTTTTAGGATACCATTTTATTCTACCGAACACAAATCATTTCTTTTATTTTGAATGACATACTACTCGATACCACTTTGTAATGTGAATTGCCAATTCAGGAATCAAGTTTCGAAAGATAACAAATTGTTGTCTTTTGCCTTTGATATTTTCTTAAAATATATTATTCATTTATTTTCAAAAGATACTTGACAATAAATCTTCCTTTCGATATAATGTGATAAACAGCAAAGGCGCTGCAGGTAATATACCTGTTGTGCCAATTTTTTTTTTGATAGATTTAACAGAAAGGGATATTTTATGAACAACGTACCTGAATTATTTGGAAGTTTGGTATTCAATGAAACGGTAATGCGTGAAAGATTGCCGAAAACTGTTTTTGCTAAACTTAAGAAAGCAATCGAAACAGATGAGAGCCTTGAGCTCGATGTCGCCAATGTAGTAGCTGCAGCAATGAGAGATTGGGCCATCGAAAAAGGTTGCACGCATTTTACTCACTGGTTCCAGCCTATGACGGGTATCACCGCCGAAAAACATGACAGTTTCATCGCCCCTATCGGAAACGGTAAAGTGATGATGGAATTTTCAGGAAAAGAACTCATCAAAGGTGAGCCGGATGCCTCCAGTTTCCCTTCAGGTGGACTGAGAGCAACATTTGAAGCAAGAGGTTACACTGCATGGGATCCTTCCTCAAATGCGTTCATTAAAGACGGAGTCCTTTGTATTCCGACAGCGTTCTGTTCCTACACCGGAGAAGCACTTGACAAAAAAACGCCTCTGCTCCGTTCTATGGATGCTATCAACAAAGAAGCTGTGCGTATTCTGAAAATTCTCGGCGATAAGACTGTAACGAATGTTATTTCCACAGTCGGTCCGGAACAGGAATATTTCTTGGTCGATAAAAAAGCATTTACAAAACGTCGTGATTTGGTTTATACGGGAAGAACATTGTTTGGTTCCAAACCGCCGAAAGGTCAGGAAATGGAAGATCACTATTTCGGCACGATCCGTACCAATGTCGCGTCTTATATGGCTGACTTAAACGAAGAACTTTGGAAACTTGGCATTTTAGCCAAGACTGAACATAATGAAGTTGCACCTGCACAGCATGAATTGGCACCGATTTTCTCGGAAAGCAATGTTGCAACGGATCATAACCAGTTGACGATGGAATACATGAAAAAAGTAGCTGACAAACATGGACTTGCCTGCCTGCTTCATGAAAAACCATTTGCCGGCATTAATGGTAACGGAAAACATAACAACTGGTCACTTTCAACCGACACCGGTATCAATCTCCTGGATCCGGGTGATACGCCTTGCGTCAATACAAGATTTTTGATTTTCCTTGCTGCAGTTTTAAAAGCAGTGGATGAACATCAGGATCTGCTCAGACTTTCTGTTGCAAGTGCAGGAAATGATCACCGACTGGGTGCAAATGAAGCGCCTCCTGCAATCATCTCGGTGTTTGTCGGTGATGAGTTTGAAAAAATCATTGATGCAATCGAAAGCGGATCGGCATATGAAGATACCTACGAACGAATCATGAAAAGTTCAGCTTCCGTGCTTCCCAATTTCGCAAAAGAAACTACTGACAGAAACAGAACATCGCCTTTTGCGTTTACAGGGAATAAATTCGAATTCAGAATGGTCGGCGGATCGCTTTCCATTTCAGGTCCCAACGTTATCCTAAACACCATCATGGCAGATGCGTTGAGCCAGTTTGCGAATGTGTTGGAAAAAGCAACTGATATGGATATTGCTTGCAAAGAGTTGATCGTTAAAACGATCAAAGAACACAAACGCATTATCTTTAACGGAAACAATTATGCTGAAGAATGGGTTGTTGAAGCCGAAAAACGAGGATTGCTTAATCTGAAATCAACACCGGATGCACTTCCCTGTTTCATTAAAGAAGACAATATCGAACTTTTTGCAAGACATGGCGTCTTTTCTGAAACAGAAATTCACTCCAGATATGAAATTTTGCTTGAAGGTTATTGCAAAACCATCAACATCGAAGCCTTGACAATGGTTGAAATGGTTCAGAAAGAAATCATCCCCGGAACTGTAAAGTACATTTCGGCGTTGGCCGATGTTGCAGTTGCAAAAGCAAAAATTTCCGAATCAGTCACTTCCTATATGGAAAAAGATATGGTTACGAAATTATCTGCGCTGTGTGATAATCTCTATAAAAAAGTCAATCAGCTTCAGAATGCTATCATGGATACAAAGGATTATGAAGATTCTTTGGAATTGGCGAAATATTACAGAAACACAGTGTTTGCAGACATGAATGAAGTACGCGCAATTGCGGACGAAATTGAACCGTTGGTCGCAAAGGAATATTGGCCGTTCCCAACTTACGGTGAAATGCTTTACTATTAATCACAAAATATAAATTGTTTTGCACAAAGAGGTGCATTCGTTAGAATGCATCTCTTTTATTTTAACCAACGCCAATAGATCTTCAAAAGCGCATCTTTCAGTCATTGAATCAGACAAAAGAGTTTTACTTATTATTACAGTATCAGCGCAAGAAGATTTATCACATATTTATTCATTATTATAAATTTTAGGAGGATTGTATTATGGACATCTTTTCATCAGCAGATACCATGTGGACCCTGTTGGCAGCAGCTTTAGTCTTCTTCATGCAAGCAGGTTTTGCAATGGTTGAAACAGGGTTTACCCGCGCAAAAAATGCCGGAAATATTATTATGAAAAACCTGATGGACTTTGCGATCGGCTCAGTCGTATTCTGGATTTTAGGGTTTGGATTAATGTTCGGAGAAGAAACGGATTTATCGGTAAGATTGATCTGTTCGTACAAGGTGATTATTCATCTGCGATACCGACTCTTGCTTTCGTTATTTTCCAGACTGTGTTTTGTGCAACGGCAGCAACCATTGTTTCCGGTGCTATGGCAGAAAGAACAAAATTTATCTCTTACAGCGTATACAGCTTACTCATCAGTGCAGTTGTATATCCGATCAGCGGTCACTGGATATGGGGCGGCGGTTGGTTATCACAGCTTGGCTTCCATGACTTTGCAGGTTCTACAGCAGTTCATATGGTCGGTGGGGTTGCGGCTCTTGTCGGCGCAGCAATGCTTGGACCCCGTATCGGAAAATACGGGAAAGACGGCAAACCAAAAGCGATCCTTGGTCACAGCCTGACGCTTGGCGCACTCGGCGTATTCATCCTTTGGTTTGGATGGTTCGGATTTAACCCCGGTTCCACACTCAGTGCTACAGGAGATGATGCCCTTCTGTCAATCAGTAATATTTTTATGACAACAAACATCGCAGCAGCAGCCGGTGCGTGTGCAACAATGATATTCACTTGGCTCAGATATAAAAAGCCCGATGTTTCGATGACATTAAACGGTGCATTGGCAGGACTTGTTGCCATTACGGCAGGTTGTGATGCGGTTAATCCCGTAGGCGCAGCGCTCATCGGTTTGATAGGCGGTATCGTTGTTGTTCTCTCTGTTGAATTCTTCGACAAAGTCGTTAAAATTGATGACCCTGTCGGCGCTATCAGTGTCCACGGCGTATGCGGTGCACTCGGTACCTTGCTTGTTGGTGTATTCGCAGTAGACGGCGGACTTCTGTATGGCGGCGGATTTGAAATCCTCGGTATTCAGGCAATCGGCGTATTCAGTGTCATGGCGTATGTGGCTGTGGCAATGTCAATTATTTTCTTCCTGATCAAGAAAACAATCGGACTTCGTGTATCTCCCGAAGAAGAACTTATGGGACTCGATTCGGCTGAACACGGACTTGCAAGCAGTTATGCTGACTTTGCACCAGTTGATTTCACAAGTGAGGCTCCGGTTGCAGAATCGGCTGCTGACTCCAAAGATAATGACAGCATTGTAACAATTAAACAAGATAAAAAATCTACTGCAGGAACCTGCGATAAGATCACAAACGTTACGGTTATCACAAAACAGACAAAATTCGAAACACTGAAAGCCGCTCTTGAAAAAATCGGGGTCACGGGCATCACTGTAACGCAGGTCATGGGTTGCGGAATGCAAAAGGGCAAAACCGAATTCTATCGCGGCGTTGAAGTGGAAATGAATCTGCTTCCGAAAGTGAAGGTGGAGATCGTAATCTGCAAGATTCCTGTGCAAACAGTAATCGATACGATCAAAAAAGCGCTTTATACAAACAATATCGGGGACGGCAAAATCTTCATCTATGATGTTGAAAATGCAATTAAAGTCAGAACCGGTGAAGAAGGTTACGGCGCACTTCAGGATGAAGAATAAATTTCTTTCTCCCCTGCTCTATTCCGATAAGTCATATCATATGCCAATCTTTGGTATAATATGCAGCTGTATCAATGATGGCGTATGATGATTTATATACTCTTTCTGATTCAATAATATATCAAGCAGAAAGCCGATGCGCAAGTGTCGGTTTTTTGCTTGATATATGCTGTTAAAATCGCTATGAGTTGATCATTTTCTATTGAAATATATGCTTTTTTATAGTATCATAAATAACGCAGATTCATCTGTATTAAGCGAAAGTGGCTCAGCGGTAGAGCATCGCCTTGCCAAGGCGAGGGTCGCGGGTTCGAATCCCGTCTTTCGCTCCATTTTTTTTTGCGGGTGTAGCTCAATGGCAGAGCATCGGCTTCCCAAGCCGGCTACGAGGGTTCGATTCCCTTCACCCGCTCCATTTTTTTTGCCTTACCTATACAATAAAATTCTACTAGTACTTATAAAATAACCCACTTAATAACCCACTTTGAAAAAAAGGATAAAT
>CAYUFL010000011.1:38463-41926 GCA_964444065.1 uncultured Lachnospiraceae bacterium | reverse complement strand
ATAAATAAACTGACAAAATAATCCGGACAGGGTATTCCCATATCACTTTTCTTTTATAAAAAGAAATCCATTCGAAACAAATCGTATTATTTTGATTAAACTTTATTTCATTAAATTATTAATGCGAATCATTATCATTATATAAAGTTTAATACGGATTTTCATGCAAAATCTGATTTCAAATCATATAAATTAGTTGAATATTGAAGAAATGTATTGTACAATAAAGCTAATTTTGGTCGATGCTTTATCGTCCGAAAGAAACATCATCGTGTAACCTCGATACAAAAACCTTCAGTTAACATTTTTTAATACTCAACTTGCAATCTTTTTTGTTCTTTTTCATTCCCCGATTAACAAAAAAATATAAATGAATAATGTGAGTTCTGTTTTTGTTTTGTTAACGTTTACATCCTTGATGTTAAATAATAAATTAAAATGGTGGTGATGAAGATGGCACAAGACATGATCCAGGCTGTCCGCCAGGCAGAATTAAGTGCCGAACAAATTGAAAAATCGGCTGCTAGCGAGAGCGAAGTGATTCTGAAAAAGGCGCAGATTCAGACGGAACAACTGATTGCATCCATGACGGAAGAAGCAAAAAAACAAGCGGGAAAAGCGCTTGAGGATGCAAAAGTAAAAGGCGAAGCGATGATGAAGGAAGCGCTGGACAGCGTCAACCAAGAACTCGCAGTATTGCAGCAGAATGCAAAAGCCAATGAAGACAAGGCGGTACAGGCGATTATAGCCGAGTTGATTTAATCCGATGCGTGTACCGGTCTAAGGGAATGCAACGGTTTCAATCAAACTTCATTTTTGCAAAAAACCAATCATATTGAGAATATAATCAGAAAAGGAGGTATTGTTTTATGGCAGTATTGCAGATGCAACGCATCAGTATATGCGGGCTGAAAAAAGATCGCAAAGCGATTTTGGAAACTGTTCAACGATTCGGCGTAATCGAAATCAACGATGTGCTGACCGAAGACAGCGTTTTCAGTAAGCCCGACACTGTTGCATCGCAGTCGGTATTTGAAAAAAGTGCAGCGACAGCATTGCAGGCCCTGGAGATATTATCCGGATATGCACCCGAAGAGCTGTCAATGTTTTCGGGCTTGGAAGGAAAAAACCGGATATCCGTCAACAACTACTATGAACTTTGCAACGATTGTGACAATGTAATGAAAAAAGCATATGATATTGTTGCATTGTCGAAAGAAATAGCTGAACATAAAGCCGGTATTATCAAGCTTCAGGCACAAACCGATGCATTGACACCATGGCTCGATCTTGATGTTGCGCTTGATTTTAAAGGCACAAAAACGACTTCTGCATTCATCGGAGCATTCCCATACCCGACGACGCTGGATGAGATTTATGCGAAGTTGGCAGAATCCGCTCCGCAAGCAGGTCCGGTCGATGTCAGTATTATCAGCACAACCAAGGATCAGACCTGTGTGTTCGCAGTATGCAAACGTACGGATGCTTCCGTATATGAAGATGCACTGCGTGCAAACTTATTTGCCCGTTCTTCGGTCATATCGAAGATGACACCTGCTGAGTTGAAAGCATCTTTGGATGGACTGATCGACGAACTCAATAACAAAATCACAGATGCAGAATCACAGATTGTGGCATTCGAAGGATCGAGAGATAAGCTGAAATTTATGCATGATTATTACATGATTCGTGCAGAAAAATATGGTGTAATCGGTCAGTTGCTGCATTCAAAACGTACATTCGCTTTGACGGGCTATATACCGGAAATCTATACGGCACATATCGAACAGCGACTGGAAAAGTTTGATGTTGCAATTGAATATGAAAATCCGACCGAAGATGAAGATGTACCGGTCATGCTGAAAAACAACAAATTCGCAGAACCGGTTGAAGATGTTTTGGAATCATACGGTCTGCCGGGCAAGGGCGAAGTCGATCCCACACCCGTCATGGCAGTTTTCTACTATGTTCTGTTTGGAATGATGCTTTCGGATGCGGCATACGGTTTTATCGTTGCTTTGGCAACCGGATTGTTATTGCTCAAATATAAAAACATGGAAACAGGAACCAATCGTTTTCTAAGAATGTTTTTCTACTGCGGTGTGTCTACAATGTTTTGGGGCATTATGTTCAGCAGTTATTTTGGAAATGCTGTTGACGTCATTGCTTCGGTCTTTTTTGGAAAGACAGCAACGATTCCGCCTGCATGGTTTGCTCCTTTGGAGGATCCGATGCGATTGCTTTTATTCACAATGGAAGTCGGTGTGGTTCATTTGTTCACAGGCTTGGCAATGCAGCTGTATCAGTTATGTAAAAGAAAAAAATATTTGGATGCGCTGTATGATGTCGGGTTTTGGTACTTTTTGCTGATCGGATTAATCATGTTGTTGATTCCGACGAGCATTTTCAGAGGAATTTCACAATCAACCGCAATCTATCCGGCATGGATGTCCAGCATCGGAAGTATTCTGGCGGGAATCGGTGCGGTGGGTATTATTCTGACCGGCGGCAGAGAATCCAAGAACTGGGTAAAACGTCTTTTAAAAGGTCTTTATGCACTTTACAATGTAACGGGCTACTTAAGTGATGTATTGTCTTACTCCAGACTTCTGGCACTCGGATTGGCAACAGGTGTTATCGCAACGGTGGTAAACCAAATGGCCAGCATGAACGGGAATTCGATTCCCGGTATTATTATCTTTGTCATCGTGTTTGTTTTGGGACACATTCTAAACATAGGAATCAATCTTTTGGGAGCATATGTTCACTCAAACCGATTGGAATATGTAGAATTCTTTAGCAAGTTTTATGAAGGCGGCGGTAAAAAATTCCAACCGTTCGCAATTAAATCCAAGTTTTATCATATTAAGGAGGAAATAAAATAATGAATAATTTCGGTATTGTATTGGCATTACTCGGTGCTGCACTGTCAGCACTCTGCGCAGGCGCTGGTTCTGCAAAAGCTGTAGGCTTGGCAGGACAGGCTGCAGCAGGTGTTGTTACGGAAGATCCTTCCAAATTCGCAAAAGTCCTTATTCTTCAGCTGCTTCCTGGTACACAGGGTATCTATGGACTGTTGATTGCTTTCATCGCTCTTTCAAATGTAGGAATCCTCGGCGGTACTGCTGCTGATTTAACATTGGCTCAGGGCTTTATGTATTTGGCTGCTTGTTTGCCGATGGCTATCGTCGGATATGTTTCAGCTGTTTCTCAAGCAAAAACAAGCGTTTCCGCAATCGGCATCGTTGCAAAAAGACCGGAACAGTTCGGTAAAGCAATGCTCTTCCCTGCGATGGTTGAAACATATGCTATTCTCGCTCTGCTGATTTCCATTCTTGCTATTTCGGGAATTAAAATTGGTTAATGATTCGCGAACAAGATTCTGCATACCAAATTTGGTTTAGGAGAGCATAGCTATGACAGGATTAGAAAAAATCTTAATTGAAATAGAAGATGAGGCGAA
>CAYUFL010000011.1:0-38435 GCA_964444065.1 uncultured Lachnospiraceae bacterium | reverse complement strand
CACGGCAACTGTAAAAGTTGCACAGCAGGATGCCGATGCTCTCATCGCAAAGGCAAAAGTGCAAGGGGAGGAGAAAAGCATTGCTATCTCCAAACAGTCTGAAGCTGATGTTTCCGATTATTTATCCCGAGCAAAATCAGCCGCTGCACTGCAAAAAAGAAAAAGCATATTGAATGCAAAACAAGAAATGATCAACGCTGTAATCGAAAAAGCGCAAGATACGATCTTACATCTTTCGGACAAAGAGTATTTCGATACGATTCTGAAGATGATAGAAAAACACGCTTTGGCGCAGGACGGAGAAATCGCATTTTCCCCGGTTGATTTGAAACGTATGCCGTCAGGCTTCGAAGCTCAGATGAACAAAGTGATTTCGAAAAAGAATGCCACTCTCAAAGTATCGAAAGATGCAAAGAATATTAACGGTGGGTTCGTCTTGATCTATGGCGGCGTGGAAGAGAACTGTTCTATCGCTGCGTTGTTTGATGCTGCTCATGAAACTCTACAGGATAAGGTGCATGAAATATTGTTTTAATACAGCGCATATCGCGAAAAGGAGGTCAATGACATGCCTGAAAATCTATACACTTATGCGGTAGCGCGTATTCGTTCAAAAGAACTTTCCCTGCTTAACAATCAATTTCTGGATCAGCTTCTTGCAAGCAAAACTTACGAAGAAGCAATTCAGCTGCTGACCGATAAAGGTTGGGGCAATCTGGAAGGAAGCACGAGTGCTGAGGCTATATTGGCGGCTGAGCGGGAAAAAACTTGGAAATTGATCGAAGAACTTGTGGAAGATATGTCGGCATTTGATGTGTTTCTTTACGCAACCGACTATCACAATCTGAAGGCTGCGATCAAAATGGTCTGTACAGACTCAAAAATAGAACAAGTATTTATACTGGATGGAACGCTGGACGCAGAACTGATACTAAAAGCAATCAAAGAGCGTGAATATACGCTGCTGCCAGAGCATATGCGAGCTGCAGCGGAAGAAGCATTCGAGACGCTGTTGCATACAAATGACGGACAGCTTTGCGACATCATTATTGATAAAGCGGCATTGGATGCAATTTATGCCGCCGGCAAAGCCAGCGAATCACAGCTGATCAAAGATTATGCCGAACTGATCGTGGCTACGGCGGATATCAAGACCGCTGTGCGATCACACAAAACAAATAAGTCGCTTGACTTCATCAAACGTGCTTTGGCATCATGCAATACGCTTGATGTTGATTCACTGGCGGCTGCAACTGTCAGTGGATTTGACGCAATTTGTGAATATCTTGTTTCAACACCGTATGAAGGCGCCGTACAGGCATTGCGGGAATCCGCATCCGCGTTTGAACGATGGTGCGATAACCTGATCATGGCAAAGATACGCGAGCAGATATACAATCCGTTTACGATTGGACCTCTCGCTGCGTATATACTTGCCCGTGAAAATGAGATAAAGACAGTCCGTATTATTTTGTCCGGCAAGTTGAATAACCTGTCTTCGGAATCAATACGAGAAAGGCTAAGGGATATGTATGTATAAGATTGCTGTAATGGGCGATTATGACAGTATTTTTGGTTTTGCAGCGCTCGGTCTGGAAATTTTTCCGATCGTCGATACCGCAGAAGCCGGAAAACTGCTCAAAAAGCTTGCAGAAGGTCAATATGCTGTTATTTATATTACCGAAGCTTTGGCTGCTGTCATATCCCATGAATTGGAAAAGTATCAAGCGGAGATTCTGCCTGCAATCATACCGATCCCCGGTGCAACAGGCAATACCGGACTCGGTATTGCAAATGTAAAAAAATTCGTCGAACAGGCAGTCGGCTCTGACATAATCTTTAACAATGAAAACTGAAAAAGTAGGTGATAAATAAAATGAGTAAAGGCATCATAAAGAAAGTTGCCGGACCGTTGGTAATTGCCGAAGGAATGAGAGATGCGAACATGTACGACGTTGTGCGTGTTAGTAATCAGCGTTTGATCGGAGAAATTATCGAGATCCACGGAGACAAGGCTTCGATTCAGGTTTATGAAGAAACTTCCGGTCTTGGACCGGGTGAACCGGTTGAATCCATGGACGTGCCGATGAGTGTTGAACTCGGACCCGGGCTAATCAGCAGTATCTATGACGGCATTCAGCGTCCGTTGGATGCAATTATGGAAAAATCAGGCAATAACCTGCACCGCGGTGTGGAAGTACCGTCTTTGAAACGGGAAGTGAAATGGCATTTTGTGCCAACTGTTTCGGTCGGTGATGTTGTAACCGGCGGTGATATTATCGGAACCGTACAGGAAACGGTAATTGTTAATCATAAAATCATGGTTCCGAACGGTGTTTCGGGTACTGTAAAATCAATTAAAGAAGGCGATTATACAGTTGAAGAAGCCGTTGCGGTGCTTGAGACTGCGAATGGAAATCAGGACATCACAATGATGCAAAGATGGCCGGTTCGCGTAGGCCGTCCTTATAAAGAAAAACTCTCTCCGACTATGCCTCTTGTAACAGGACAGCGTGTTATCGATACATTGTTCCCGATCGCAAAAGGCGGTGTTGCTGCAGTTCCGGGTCCTTTCGGGAGCGGAAAAACAGTCGTACAGCATCAGCTTGCAAAGTGGGCGGAAGCAGACATCGTAGTCTATATCGGCTGCGGCGAACGCGGAAACGAAATGACAGACGTTTTGAACGAATTTCCTGAACTCAAGGACCCGAAAACGGGATATTCCTTGATGGAACGTACCGTACTGATCGCGAATACATCGGATATGCCGGTTGCAGCGCGTGAAGCATCCATTTATACCGGAATCACAATTGCAGAATACTTCAGAGATATGGGTTATTCCGTAGCTCTGATGGCAGACTCGACATCCCGTTGGGCGGAAGCGCTTCGGGAAATGTCCGGTCGTTTGGAAGAAATGCCCGGTGAAGAAGGTTATCCTGCATACCTCGGTTCACGTCTGGCTCAGTTCTATGAAAGAGCGGGACGCGTTATCTCCCTCGGCTCAGATGGAAGAGAAGGCGCACTTTCTGTTATCGGCGCGGTATCTCCTCCGGGCGGCGATATTTCGGAACCTGTTTCGCAGGCAACGCTTCGTATTGTGAAAGTGTTCTGGAGTCTTGACTCCGCATTGGCATACAAACGTCACTTCCCTGCCATCAACTGGCTGACCAGCTATTCACTTTATGTAGATGATATGTCGGCATGGTTCAATAAAAACGTTGAAAATGACTGGATGAACCTCAGAGCACGTATGATGCTGCTGCTGAGCGATGAATCCGAACTCGAAGAAATCGTGAAACTGGTCGGTATGGATGCTCTGTCCGCACCGGATCGTCTGAAACTGGAAGCTGCGCGTTCCATTCGTGAAGACTTCCTGCATCAGGATGCGTTCCATGAAGTGGATACCTATACTTCACTTGAAAAACAGCACACAATGATGAATCTGGTACTCAGTTACTATGATGATTCCGTTGAAGCACTTGCAAAAGGCGCCTCAATTGAAGGGCTTGTGAAGCTTCCTGTCCGTGAACAGATCGGTCGATTCAAATATGTTGCTGCGGATAAAATCCAGGCGGAATACGAAGAAATCAGAAAAGAACTCAACACGGAAATCGATCAATTATTAATCGTGAAGGAGGACTTCTAATGCCTAAGGAATATAGAACCATAGAAGAGGTTGCCGGTCCTCTGATGCTCGTTCGCGGTGTAGAAGATGTTACTTATAACGAACTTGGTGAAATTGAACTTGTCAGCGGAGAAAAAAGACGCTGTAAAGTTTTGGAAATCGACGGCGGAAACGCACTCGTTCAGCTTTTTGAAAGCTCTACCGGGATCAACCTTTCGAACAGCAAGGTTCGATTCCTCGGAAGAAGCATGGAACTGGGTGTTTCGGAAGATATGCTCAGCCGTGTTTTTGACGGTCTCGGACGTCCGATCGATAACGGTCCGGAAATTCTTCCTGACAAACGTATGGACATTAACGGACTGCCGATGAATCCTGCCGCAAGAAACTTTCCGCAGGAATTTATTCAGACAGGGGTTTCCGCAATTGATGGTTTGAACACATTGGTTCGAGGTCAGAAACTGCCGATCTTCTCTGCAAGCGGTCTTCCGCATGCCAATCTTGCTGCTCAGATTGCGAGACAGGCAAAGGTACGCGGAACGACAGAACCGTTTGCCGTTGTCTTCGCGGCAATGGGGATTACATTTGAAGAATCGAACTTCTTCATTGAAAGTTTCAAAGAAACAGGCGCAATCGACAGAACCGTCATGTTCGTCAATCTGGCAAATGACCCCGCAGTAGAACGTATTGCTACTCCGCGTATGGCTCTGACTGCTGCCGAATATCTTGCTTTTGAAAAAGGAATGCATGTGTTGGTTATCATGACCGATATCACAAACTACGCGGATGCACTGCGTGAAGTCTCGGCTGCACGAAAAGAAGTTCCGGGTCGCCGCGGATATCCAGGATATATGTACACCGACTTGGCTTCTCTTTATGAAAGAGCCGGACGACTGAAAGGCAAAAACGGAAGTATCACAATGATTCCGATTTTGACCATGCCTGAAGATGATAAAACACATCCGATTCCTGACTTGACAGGCTACATTACGGAAGGTCAGATTATCCTCAGCCGTGATCTTTACAGAAAAGGTATTACGCCTCCGATCGACGTTCTTCCGTCTTTGTCCCGTTTGAAAGATAAAGGGATCGGACAAGGAAAAACCAGAGCAGATCACGCGAACACGATGAATCAGTTGTTTGCCTGCTATGCGCGAGGAAAAGAAGCGAAAGAACTCATGATCATTCTTGGGGAAGCTGCATTGACGGATATCGACAAGCTTTATGCGAAATTTGCCGATGCGTTTGAACAGGAATATGTTTCTCAGGGATATCTGACAAACAGAGACATTGAGGAAACCCTTGATCTTGGATGGAAATTGCTTTCCATTCTGCCGAGAGCCGAACTGAAACGTATCAAAGATGAATTCTTGGATGAATACTACGGCAAATAAAAATCCAGACAGACTATATTGCGATAAAAGGGGTGATTACTTTTGGCATCTACCCGTGTAAATCCAACGCGTATGGAACTGACGCGTTTGAAACGAAAGCTGGTGACTGCAACAAGAGGGCATAAGCTTTTAAAAGATAAACGCGACGAACTGATGAGACAGTTTTTGGAATTGGTTCGTGAAAACAAATCATTGCGTGAAAGTGTTGAAGCAGGAATCGAGGCGGCAAACAAGAATTTTGTATTGGCGAAAGCCGGTATGTCCGATGAAGTTCTGAATGTTGCACTGATGGCTCCGAAACAGGAAGTGTTTTTGGGTGCATCCAATAAAAACGTTATGAGCGTTGAGATTCCGATATTTGACTATCAAACAAGAACCGCAGATGCAAATGACATCTATTCTTACGGATTTGCGTTCACTTCGAGCGATTTGGACGATGCAGTAAAATCATTGGCTGATATTCTGCCGGAAATGCTGCGTCTCGCCGAAATCGAAAAGTCATGCCAGCTGATGGCTGCCGAAATCGAAAAGACACGCCGACGCGTCAATGCGTTGGAGCATGTTATGATTCCGGAAATGCGTGAAAACATCAAATACATCACGATGAAACTTGATGAAAATGAACGAAGCACACAGATACGACTGATGAAAGTCAAAGACATGATGTTGGAACAAGCACATCATTACAGTGAAAAAGCGGAAAGAGCTTAAGAGAAAAGCAGGTTTGAAATATTCAAACCTGCTTTTTGTTACAATTGTTGTTTCTGTGGTATAATTGACAAAACTTTGCAGGAGGAAAACGGAAGTGAATATTCTTCACGACATTGAGCCGGAACGGATTACGGAAACAGATTTTATGGCATTGGTCGAGATTCCAAAGGGGAGCAAAGTCAAATACGAATTGGATAAGGCAACCGGTCTGCTGAAAATGGACAGAATATTGTATACTTCGACGCATTATCCTGCAAATTATGGTTTTATTCCAAGAACATATGCAGATGACTTTGATCCGCTCGATGTGCTTATATTATGCTCGGAAACACTTTACCCAATGGTATTGGTACGGTGTTATCCAATCGGTGTGATTCGCATGATCGACGGCGGTCGGATGGATGAGAAAATTATTGCAATTCCGTTTGACGATCCGACTTACAATATATATAAAGAAATCGGGCAATTGCCGGAGCATGTTTTCAACGAAATGCGCCATTTTTTCTCGGTATATAAAGAATTGGAACACAAAGAGACTGTGGTTAACGAAGTGAGCGGTGTGGAAGAAGCGATTAAGATCATCAGAAAATCAATCGCGGATTATCTGTTGAAATACGAACAATAACAGAGGATATTACAGCTATGGAGATACAGGTATATTCAATTAACGCGTTTGCCAATTCGTTGGATGGGGGTAATCCGGCGGGTGTTGTTTTGGATGCCGATGATTATAACGAAGATATCATGCGCGAAGTGTCGGAAAAGATGGGGTACAGTGAAACCGCATTTGTTATGAAATCGGAAATTGCTGATTTTAAGGTACGGTTTTTTACACCGAAGCATGAAGTGGATTTGTGCGGACATGCAACAATCGGCACTTTTTCAACGTTGTCAAAACTTGGGATTATTGCCGAGGGTAAATATTCACAAGAGACGAAGGCAGGCAAATTATCCATACAAATTGATGATCGACATAAAATAATGATGCAACAACCGCTGCCGCTTTTTGGCGATATACTGCCAAGCTCGGAAATTGCAGCATCACTGCATTTGCCGCTCGAAGCATTGGAGAAGGATCTACCGATACAGATCGTCTCTACCGGGCTCAGAGATGCGATTATTCCGGTTCGGAGTCTGGATATCCTTATGGAGATGCGACCGGACATGAGCAGTATCTTGCAACTGAGCAATAAATACGGTCTTGTCGGCTATCATGTGTTCACAACGGAGTGTCTGCATCGCGCAAACAGCGCGCACTGTAGGAATTTTGCACCTTTATTCGGTATTCCGGAAGAAGCCGCAACAGGCACATCAAACGGAGCCCTCGCCGGATATCTGCATCGATATATTCAGAGCGTAGAAGGCGAAATGATCTGTTATGCAATGGAACAGGGGTACTGTATGAATCGACCTTCCGAAATTTATGCAGAATTGAGTTGCGGCTCAGGCAAAGTGCACGATTTGCATGTTGGGGGATATGCGGAAAATCTGAGGATATCGACATTGAATATATAAACATAATACGAAAAGATCCCGTAGGGGTTCTTTTTTTTTGCCATAGAATTGAAAAATATTATATATAAACAAATAAAAACGAGGAGAAAAATAAGAATAAAGTGGGATTAATCGATATAATTGTTGCATAAAGTGGGATGGAGTGGTAATATATGGGTACAAGTGGTAAAAAAGTGAGGTCTCGCTATGCTTGGCGGTGAGTATCGGCATGCGATCGATGAAAAAGGCAGAGTCAGTATTCCCGTAAAGTTTAGAAACGATTTGGGGAATACTTTTGTTGTCTCAAAAGGGATAGGAGAAGATTGTCTGTTCATTTTTACCCTCTTGGAATGGAGACGACTGGAAGAGAAAATTCGAAAATTGCCATTAACCGATAAAAAGGCGAGACGATTTTCCAGGTATCTGGTCGGCGGAGCCACCGAGTGCGAAGTCGATAAACAGGGGCGTGCCATGATTCCTCAATACTTGAGAGAGTATGCCGGACTGAAAAAAGATGTCGTTTTGGTGGGCTTGACAACAAGGGTAGAGATTTGGGATGCGGAACATTGGGATGATTACAATGATCCGAACGCACATGAATTTGGCATTGAAGACGATATGGAAAGTCTGGGCATTTAGTGTCTGCAGAATATTCAAATGAAAGGACGCAGGCAATGAAAGAAATGAATCACATACCGGTTATGTATGAGGAATGCTTAAGCGGGCTGAATATAAAACCGAATGGCATATATCTTGATATGACGGTCGGAGGGTTTGGTCACGGGAGCGGGATTTGCGAACGGCTTGGCAAAAAAGGAACCTATATCGGACTGGATCTTGATCCGCAAGCGATCGAACGCGGGAAAAAGAAATCCGCAGGTTCCAAAGCAAAAACAATTTTCGCACATCAAAATTTCAAACAGTTTGAAGCAATTCTTGACGCAAACGGAATTGAAAAAATTGATGGGTGTTTGATGGACTTGGGTGTGTCGTCTTTTCAGATTGACGAGGCTGAAAGAGGTTTTTCCTTTATGAGGGATGCTCCTTTGGATATGCGTATGGATTCGACGGGGGCACTCAGTGCAAAAGATGTTGTAAATCATTATTCCGAAGGCGATCTGCGTCGTATCCTTTATCAATATGGTGAAGAAAAATTCGCACCGGGTATTGTAAAGGCGATCATCGCAGCGCGGGCTGAGAAAGAGATTGAAACAACAAGTGAGTTTGCGGAAATTGTGAAATCCGGAATCCCGAAAAAATTTTGGTACCAAGGAAAAAATCCTGCAACAAAGACCTTTCAGGCGATTCGCATCGAAGTAAATGACGAATTGAACGGACTTTATGAAACCGTCATTTCAGTGATCGACAGATTGTCGCCGTCAGGACGTATTTGTATTATTTCCTTTCATTCATTGGAAGACAGGATTGCGAAATCAGCCTTGGCGGAAAAAAGTAAGGGATGTGACTGTCCGAAAGATTTCCCGATTTGTGTATGCGGAAAAACACCGCAGATCAAAGTCATAACCAAATCTCCGATGGTTCCCACGGAAAAAGAACAAGAAGAAAATATTCGCAGCAGGAGCGCGAAACTCCGTATTGCAGAAAAAATATAAACAGAGAGTCATAGTATGAGTATGCAGAATGTCAGTCGCAGAAATGTCAAAAAAAAGAAAAAAATGAAAGTAAAAAAATCCAGTATGCAAGCAAGTGCAATGCTGCTGGTTTTGATTGCAGTTTTTTTCTTGTATTCCTCTGTTTTGGTATATGAACGAAACAGCATCAACAATCTCGACTCTGAAGTGATGCAGTTACAGTCAGAATATGATAAAATAGAAAAAACAAATGCCGATCTGGAAGGTCAGTTGCTCAGTGCGAAAAATTTGAACGATATCGAAAAATATGCTGTCAACGCTTTGGGTATGGTGAAATCCAATTCCGGTGACATTACGTATGTTTCGTATGTCGATACCGATACGAAAACTGCCGGTAATGATCAGAACGATATTGCTTTTCTCAGTTGGGTAAGCGATTTGTTCAATTGATCGGCAGAAAGCGACTCGATCGGATGACGAGAACCCTATGAAAAAGAAGAATCAAGCGAAAGCATCAAAACGAATTATATTTGCATTTGGAATTATAATAGCCTTATTTATTGTTCTTATAGTAAGGCTTATTATATTGCAGATTTTTGAAGCGGATGAATTGGCGCAAAAACAAGAAGCGTTTACTTATAAAAAGATAAATATCACCGCTTCGCGCGGTGATATTTATGACCGTAATATGAATATTCTGGCGATGGATGCAGCCTGCAGCAAAGTCAGCGCTTTTCCGTCAAATGTTACAGATCCTGACGGAACCGCAGCATATTTGTCTCAGGTTTTGGGGCTGGACTATCAAAGCGTATATAATAAACTTACCGACACATCGGTATCCTTTGTCAATATTAAAAGAAGTGTTGACAATACCGCAGCACAGCAAATCGAAGACGCTGATTTAAGCGGTATTGTTGTTAGCGATGATCAGAAACGTTATTATTCCGACAGCACATTTGCGCAATATGTTTTGGGATTTACCGGAGTTGATCACGTCGGATTATACGGAATTGAAGCTGTTTACAACAACGTTTTAAAGGGTGAAGCGGGTGTGGAAACAGTTCTTTCCGATTCGGCAGGAAGAGAATTGCAGTCTAGCAGTACGGTACAGAAAGAGGCTACTCCGGGGAACGATGTCGTATTGACGATCGACAGTGTGATGCAGTATTATGCGGAAGAAGCGGTATACAATGCATATAAGAAAAATGACGCAAAGAGAGTTATCGCGATCGTGTCCGACCCGAATACAGGAGAAATTCTTGCGATGGCTGCGTATCCAGCATATGATTTGAGTGATCCATGGACAATCTCGAGTGATTATGCTACCGCGTACGCGTCCGACATGAACGGGTTGAGTACGGGAGACAAGCAATTGGAAATGTGGCAAAATCCATTCACTTCATTTATTTATGAACCGGGTTCGACATATAAAATTATCACTACTTCTGCGGCTTTGGAAGAAAATATCGTAACGCTTCAGTCAACATTTTATTGTAATGGGTATCTCGAAGTTGGCGGAATTAAAATCAAATGCTGGATATATCCCGGGAAACACGGCAACGAAAATTTAACGCAGGCTGTTTCCAATTCATGCAATGTGGCTATGATGGAAATCGCCAAACAAATGGGCCCCGATATTTTTTATCAATACATGTATGCGTACGGATTCGGGCAATTGACCGGAATTGATTTGGATGGAGAAGAGAGCGGCATTCTTTCTCCGAACAACGGTGAAGTCAATCTGGTAGATTTCGTAACGCTTTCTTTTGGACAAGGATTGGGCGTGACTCCTGTTCAGGTGGTTCAGGCGCTGAATGCATCGATCAACGGCGGGTTGCTCATGAAACCTATGGTGGCGAAATACGTACTGGATCATGATACAAATGAAATCATAACGAGCTATGAACCGACTGTGGTAAGGCGTGTCATAAGCGATGAAGTGTCAAATGAGATGCAGGCAATATTGAAGTATACAGCTGATAACAACAGCGCAATTTCGAAATACAGTGCTTTGCAGATGGGCGGAAAAACCGGAACAGCTCAAAAATATATCAATGGTTCGTATGCAGCAGGGAGATATGTGGCAAGTTTCTACGGATTTGCACCTTACGACAATCCGAAACTGTCTGTGATTGTGATTGTTGATGAGCCGGGAGGCGCTCTGACAACAGGGAGCTCGGTTGCTTCTCCGATCGGAGCGGAGATACTGCAAAATTGCTTGGAGTATCTGAATTCAGCATCCGATACTTCCACTGATGTATCATCCGCATCGACAGTTACGGTTCCGGATATCAGAGGGAAAACAGTTTCAGAAGCAAAATCAGTGCTGGATACATTGGGTATTGCCTATAGCATTACGGGAAGCGAAGACGGGATTGTAACGGATCAAAATCAGATCAAATCCGTTTACACGGAAGGAATGAATGTCGCTATTACAAGTTCATCGATAAGCGGAGACAGCGTGTTGATGCCGAACATGAAGGGAATGTCACTCCAAAATGCCAATGAGATTCTTTCGGCACTTGGATTGACGATACAGGCGAACGGAGGCGGAATTGCTACGTCGCAAAGTATTGCGGCAGGCACAACAGTCGCCAAAGGCACCGCCGTAACGGTGAATTTCTCTTACATTGAATAAGCGAAGCGAATTGCTTATAGAATTGAAATTGTGCTATAATTTATGACTGAAAGAAGAAATGGAAAAGAACAGATATGTTGGAATTCAGTGCAATCACTATTGCGGAATGGATCGGCGGGACGATTGTATGCGGCGATGCCGATACGAAAGTCTGCGGTGTCGCAATTGACTCCAGACACGTTAAACAAAATAATATATTTTTCGCATTGACAGGCGAATTTGAAAACGGACATCGCTATTTGGCAAGTGCCGTTAAAAATGGAGCGACTCTCGTGATTGTAGAACATATATCACCTGAGTTGAATGTATGCCAGATTGTTGTAAGCGATACGTTTCTCGCGTTGCAAATGCTGAGCAAAGCTTATATCAAGATGTTTCCGATTCCTTTTGTTGCGATTACCGGAAGCAGCGGGAAGACAACAACCAAAGACGTGACTGCGAGTATTTTAGCGCAAAAGTATAACGTACTGAAAACACAAGGGAATTTAAACAGCACGACAGGGGTGCCCTTGACCGTTTTTGATTTGGATCATTCCCACGAAATCGGGGTCATTGAAATGAGTATGAGCCACCCGGGCGAAATCTTGGGAAATGCTGACATTGTGCGTCCCGAAACAGTCGTGATTACCAATATCGGATTGTGCCATATTGAATTTTTGCAGACGCAGGAAAATATTTTCAAAGCGAAATCGGAAATTCTCACATATCTGGGTAAAAATGATGTCGCTGTTTTAAACGCAGATGATCCGTATTTGCGCACAATTCAAGACGGTGATTTTACTGTTGTCTCAACGGGGACCGAAAACGGGATATTCCGAGCAAACAATATTGCGAATACAAACGAATATGTATCCTTTTCGGTGAATATCGACGGAAAAGAAGAGTATTTCCGATTTGCGGTTCCGGGCAATCATAATGTGAGTAATTGTCTGGGCGCAATTGCGGTTGGTCTGCGGTATGGATTGTCCGCGGAACAAATCCGTTCAGGATTAAAATCATATTGTCCAAGCAAAAACAGGATGGAAATTATTTCTTTGCGCAAAATTACGCTCATCAACGATACCTATAATGCCAATCCCGACTCGATGAAAGCAGCGGTTGATGTTTTGTGCCATATCGCAAAAGAAGACAGGAAAATAGCAGTATTGTGCGATATGTACGAACTGGGAGACGGTGCCGCTGAAATGCATGTCACCTGCGGAAAATATGCGGCTGAATCTCATGTGGATCTGTTGTTAAGTACCGGCACACATGCAAGCGATTATGAGAAGGGGTTTTCCTCAATCAATACAGGCGCAAAATGTCGGGTATTCGAAAACAAGGATCAACTGGAACAGTTTTTATCAAAAGAACTGAAGGAAAATGATACTGTGCTCTTTAAAGCGTCCAGAGGGATGCAATTGGATGAAACATTTCATCATATCAAGGAGAAATTAGCATGAATCAATCGATCATTGCGACGCTGATCGCCTTTGTAACCGTGGTGGTTCTGTGTCCTTTCATGATTCCATACTTGGAAAAACTAAAATTTGGACAGGCAGAGCGTGAATTGGGACCAAAAAGTCATTATAAAAAAGCCGGTACCCCGACTATGGGCGGAGTTGTCATGATTGCGGCGATTTGTATCGCATGTGCATTTTTCCTGGGATCCGGAGATTCCAGTCTGTTGATTGCGATCGTCATTACTGTGATTTTCGGGTTGATTGGCTTTATGGATGATTATATTAAAATTGTTCAGAAGAATGCGATACAGTCCGAACGAGGCGTATCGACCGCGTCTCTTGGGATGTGGGCAAGGCATAAACTGATTTTACAGTTTTCACTGTCTGCGGCATTGGCATTGTATGCGATGTTTCATCCATTGATCGGAACAAGCATTGTGATACCATTCAGCGAGAAATTATTGGATCTGGGCGCATTTTATATCCCCTTTGTTATGGTTGTAATCGTCGCGGTTGTCAACGCGGTTAATCTGACGGATGGATTGGACGGTTTGGCAAGCGGTGTTACGCTTATTGTTATGATGTTTTTTCTTATGTCTGCGCTCAGCAGCGGGTATAACGCGATGGGCACATTATCCGCGGCTGTGATCGGTGCTTGCCTTGGATTTTTGTGTTATAATTTCAATCCGGCGAAAGTGTTTATGGGGGATACCGGATCCATGGCGCTCGGCGGTGCGGTCGCGGCAGTGTCTGTGCTGACTCGAACCGAATTATTTCTTTTGCTTGCCGGAGCAATTTTTGCAATCGAAATGCTTTCAGTTGCATTGCAAATCGGATATTTCAAACTCAGTCATGGCAAGCGGTTGTTTAAAATGGCCCCGATTCATCATCATTTTGAGTTGACCGGATGGAGCGAGACGAGAATTGTAATCGTATTTTGGGCGTTTTCAGCATTTTGTGTTTTGATTTCCATGTTATCATTGCATGTGCAATTATAGTTTCAGTTAACCGAAAGGCATAAGAATATGAATACGGAAAACAAGTTATTTATGGTAGTGGGAGGAGGGCGGAGCGGTATTGCCGCAGCGTCCTTTCTGTCAGGGAAAAAAGCAAAGGTGTTGCTGACTGATACAAAACCACTTGAAGATATCAAAAAGGAAGGGTACGGCATTGAATCTGTTGTCGGTATATCCGGTGTGCAAACAATCTTTGGACGTCAACCGTCGGAAGAAGAGGTTCGCCAATGCGATTGTCTGATTCTGAGTCCCGGTGCACCTCCTGATATACCTCCATGCAAACTGGCTCAAAAACATAATATCGAGATTCTGAGTGAAATTGAATTTGCAAATTCCTTTTATAAAGGATCAATTATTGCCATTACCGGAACAAACGGAAAAACAACGACTACCACGTTGGTGGGTGATCTTTTTCGCGAAGCGGGTCAAGAGACATATGTTGGCGGCAATATAGGCGATCCCTTTATCAATTATGCGGATGCGGCAGGAGAAGACAGCGTAATCGCATTGGAAATCAGCAGTTTTCAGTTGTCAATGACGAAATGCTTGCGACCGAAAATTGCCATCATTACAAACATTACACCCGACCATCTTGACCGTCACAAAACGATGGAGAACTATATTGACGCCAAAGCAATGGTGTTTGTCAATATGCGTGCGGATGATACGGTTATTCTGAATTATGATGATCCATTGGTACGTGATCTGAAAAAGCGGGTTTCGTGCGATTGTCTTTTTTTCACGCTGACGAATGACGAAACAAAAAATGCCTTCCTGCAAGACAATAAGATCATCTTGAATATTAACGGAAAAAAAATCGAACTGATCAGCAGAAATGAATTGAATTTGCTTGGACTGCATAATGTGGCAAATGTGATGTGCGCATCGTTGGCGGCGTATCATTACGGTATTCCGATTGATTCTATCAGAAAAACGTTGAAAAAATTTCGTTCGGTGGAACATCGTTTGGAATTCGTTGCCGAAAAAAACGGCGTAACGTATATCAATGATTCAAAAGGGACGAATCCGGACGCATCCATGATTGCGCTCAAAGCAATTGATAAACCTATTGTTCTGATTATGGGCGGATATGACAAAAAAAGCGATTTTACTGAAATGTTTGAATTAATTCAGGAAAAAGTAAAACATATCGTTGTCTTGGGGCAAACAAAAGACCTGATAATCGAGACAGCTGAAAAATGCGGATATGATGCGCTGACAGCGGTGGAGGATTATAATCAGGCAGTGAAATTATGCGCGACGATCGCAAAAACAGGTGATTGCGTGTTGCTTTCTCCTGCTTGTGCAAGTTGGGGAATGTTTGAGAATTATGAACAACGCGGAAAATTATTCAAAGAACTGGTGCGGGGTTTATAGCGACTGATTAGAGAAATACTGTGAGAGGAGTGAGAATGAATACATTCGGGCAGGATATGAAGGAAATGCTTCACAATATTCCCGGTGAAGCGAAAAAACCGATTGATCGCACCATTGTCATCATGATCGCAGTCTTGACATGCTTTGGTTTTATTATGGTATGGTCAGCGAGCATGTACAATGCAAATTTGGATGATGATGCATATTATTATGTATCAAAACAAATCATTTATGCGATAATTGGATTCGCAGGGATGTTTGCAGTCTCACTGATTGATTTTCGTTTCGTTAAGAAATATTCATTTTTATTGATGCTTCTGTCGCTTGCACTGTTGGGTATTATGATGCTGCTGCCGGAAACCGAAGGTGTTAACGGTGCGGTTCGCTGGATCACAATTGGAGGAATCGTAATTCAACCTTCGGAATTGGCAAAGATTGCGGTGCTTTTTTATCTTGCTGATGAAATTGAGAAGAGACAAGACAAGATCGGCAGTGTAACAAATTTCTTTAAACTTCTGGTTTTTTGCGGTTCGATATGTCTGCTGATTTATTATCAACCGGCACTCAGCACAGCGGTCGTGGTTGCAGGATTGATAATCGGGATGTATTTTATGGCGGGCGGAAGCTTAGCTTACGTGCTGTCAATCATTGGAATCGGAGGTGCAATGGTGTATGTTTTCATCAGCAGTTCCGCATGGCGTATGGCGCGCATATGGGCATATCTCGATCCATGGAGCGATCTGTACGGAAACGGTTGGCAGCCGGCACAATCATTAATGGCGCTTGGCTCGGGCGGTGTGTTCGGCGTCGGGATCGGAAACGGGAAAGCAAAATTGCTGTTTCTTCCTGAACCTCAAAATGATTATATTTTTGCTGTAATTGGAGAAGAATTGGGACTGATCGGTTGTCTCATGTTGCTGAGTCTTTATTTATATCTAATTTTTAAATTGATACAAATTTCTTTTCGCTGTCCGGATATGTTCAGCAAGCTTGTATCAAGCGGAATGGGATTGCTGCTTTCCATTCAGGTATTCATCAACGTTGCCGTGGTAACAAATTTAATTCCGTCCACAGGAGTTACCCTGCCGTTCATCAGCGCTGGCGGTTCTTCTTTGGTATCGTTATTGCTCTCATTCGGTGTTGTCCTGAATATATCAAGAAATCTGCAAAAACCGCAAAAGTCATCCAATATAAGGAGTATCGTTAAATGAAAATATTAATTGCAGGAGGAGGCACGGGCGGCCATGTTTATCCTGCCATTGCAATCGCCAATAAAATGCTCGAACGACATCCGGACTGGATCATTGAATTTGCCGGAAGGCATAATTCTATCGAAGGACGCGTAGTGCCTCCCGCGGGATATGTAATACACAATTTGCACGTCGCAGGGTATGAACGATATTATTCATTTTTCGAAAAATTGTCAGTAGTCGGACGATTGCTTGTCAGTATCAAAGATTCCTTTGTTTTGCTCAGAAAAGTAAAACCCGACATTGTGATCGGGACGGGCGGATTTATTTGCGGACCGATCTTATACGTGGCACAACTAAAAAAAATACCGACATTGATTTGCGAGCAGAATGTAATACCTGGTTTTACGATCAAAAAATTGTCTGATCGTGCAAAAGTTGTGTGTACGGCATATGAAGAAACGGCACAATATATGTCTCATCCCGAACGCTGCATCGTTACAGGGAATCCGGTGCGAAAAGAGTTCGAAATTGCAGATCGCAAAGAAGCAAGAAAAGCCCTCAAATTAACTTCCGAATGTAAAATGGTTTTGAGCTTCGGCGGCAGTCTTGGAGCGAAAACAATCAATGACGCTGTTGCCAAATTGATCATTCACTATGCAGACAATCCCAATTTCTATTTTTATCATATTACGGGACGCAGTTCTTATCAGGAGTTTATCGACCTGCTGAAGGAAGATAACATTGATTTGGCGGATCTTTCCAATGCTGTCGTGCAGGAATACGCGAATAACATGCCGGAATTGCTGCATGCTGCTGACTTGGTTCTCGCACGAAGCGGGGCGATGACGATCGCTGAAATCAATTATGTCGGCATCGCCGCAATATACAGCCCTTATCCGTTTGCGGCAAACGATCACCAAATGAAAAATGCAATTGCTTCGGAGCGAAGCGGATCTTCAGTGACCATTCCGGATGATCAGCTGAATGGTGAAATGCTGATTGATACGGTAAGGGAACTGTTTGCCGATACTGAAAAATTGCGGCAGATGTCGCAACATTCAAGGTCTTTGGCGGTCAGAAACGCGGCAGAACTCATTTGTGCGGAGGCTGAGAAGCTTCTTCCCCCCGATGCCGAAGATTGATCGGAGAAATGCATATGAGCAGAAGAATTGTTCGAAAAAAAGATGCATCCAACAGCATTTTTATCATTATTTTTGTTCTGTTAGTGATCGGAGGGTTTGTATTTTTTATCCGCAGCAGCTTTTTCACGATCAGTAATATTTATGTGGAAGGTGCTTCCAAGGTGGACAAAAGCGAAGTTCTGAATATTTGCGGCATACAGATCGGTGAGAATTTGTTCGATTTCAGTGCAAAACAGGTACAGGAGAACATCAAGACCATCACAAACGTGAAGACAGCGTCCGTCGTGAGGGTATATCCCGATGCGGTGAAGATTATTGTAACGGAACGCGTTCCGTTTATGGTCATCAGCAGTGACGGCAATTATATTTCGATTGACGACACAGGAAAGGTACTTTCGGTTGGCAGCGGACTCCCCGATACTGCCGGAGTACTGGTTTCTGGGCTAAGCGGTATTACTGCACAGGCAGGCGATAATTTTGATTTCATGTCGAATGTCTATACGCAGAGTGCAAACGAAATTTTCAGATATCTGAAAAATGAGTCGCTGTATGATTTGGTATCTGATTTGCATATTTATTCGAACGGATGCTACTACCTTTATACCAAAAAAACGAATGTCATTAAATTCTATTCTCTCAGCGCATTTACATCAAACGAAGATTTTATCAAGCTGTTTTTGCAAAACGAAGACAGTCAGATTATGGTTGAAGTGATTGAAGGATGCGATCCCGTTTACAAAGCAATTGATATAAAATGAAAAAAACACTTGTTCTTTGTTCGAATAAATATTAAAATAGTAAATAAACACAGTGATGGAGGGATGTAATGCCTTACGAATTTGATTCTACAGAAAATCTGTGTTCGGCTAATATCAAAGTGATTGGTGTAGGCGGCGGCGGCAACAATGCGATTAATCGTATGATTGAAAATGGGTTGCGCGGCGTCACTTTTTATGCAATTAATACAGACAGTCAGGTCTTGGCTGTTTCTTTGTCTGAAAATAAACTCCAAATCGGCGAAAAAACCACACGGGGATTAGGTGCCGGAGCAAATCCTGAATTGGGAGAACGATCCGCGGAAGAAAATCAGGAAGATATCAAGCAGATGCTGGACGGAGCTGATCTGGTATTTGTTACCGCTGGCATGGGCGGGGGAACGGGAACGGGAGCCTCGCATGTGATTGCGAAAATTGCAAAGGAAATGGGACTGCTGGTTATCGGCGTTGTCACAAGACCGTTTTCATTTGAAGGAAAGGTTCGAAAGATCAATTCCGACTTGGGAATCCAGCTGATAAAAGATTATGTCGATGCACTGGTTGTGATTCCGAATGATCGTCTGTTGCAGATGGCTAACACCAACACGACGTTTAAAGAAGCATTTAAAATGGCAGATGATGTTTTGCTGATGGGCGTAAAAGGGATTACGGATTTGATTGCAACTCCGGGACTGATCAATCTTGACTTTTCCGATGTAAAAACAATCGTCAAAGACGCAGGAATGGCGCATATGGGTATGGGATACGGTACCGGTGCCGAAAAAGCAGTGGAAGCGGCGAAGCTGGCGATTGAAAGTCCTCTGTTGGAAACCAACATCGACGGCGCTACAGGCGTCTTGATCAACATCATGGGCGGCGAGCAACTGACCTTGTTTGAGATTGAAAAGATCGCTGAAATTGTGCGCCAGGAAGCGCATCCGGACGCAAATATTATTTTCGGTGCGTGTATCGACCCGAATTTGGATGATGAAATTAAAGTGACGGTAATTGCCACCGGTTTCAATTCGGCAAAAACGTCAAATACGATCAAAGCGAATTTGGATACCGAACCCCGACCGGGAGGATATACATGGCCTTCATTTTTGGATGATGCGAACGAATAATAGAGCGGCGTGCAGAACGCCGTTTTTTTTATGCAATCAATTAAATGTATTAAGATGTTTGACAGCAGCAAATAAAGATATGTCGGTGAATTGTAAATGAATAAAGAGCGCCAAACAGATTAACGGAGATATAATTTTCCCCGAGTTGGAAGCCGAGCAGTGAAAATATTCTTGTTGTCAGAAAGTCAGTAAGATGTGTATCCATGTAAAATACCGATATCCATCTATGTGATGGATATATAAATTATTTCTTCGACAAACATCAATTCAAACAGCAAAATTATAACATTATCAACGTGTACCGATTCGCTCAAAGACGGCAGATTGGCAATATCAGCAGTGCTATTGAATCCCATCGGAGAGAAAAAAGAGGTATCCAAGAACGGGTTTTGGGCTGAAATGGAGAAAAGTACTTGAATCCTCTGCGTAAAATGGTATAATATTAGAACGATATATGAGGCTGTATGATATTTTGGACAGCCGTGAAGAGGTGAAACAGATGAGCGCAGAACAATTAATCGCTGCAAAAAAGGAATTAAGAAAACTTCAGAATGTTATGGGTAAAGAACTTGCAAAAGGCAAGTACAAAGACACTGTTGTTATTCAGGAATTAAAACACAATATCAGATCAAAAAAACTGCAAATCGGCGATATTACGAAATCGATGATTGCACAGCTTTCGATTGAATAATGCCCCAAATCAGAATGAAGCTCAAATCGTATTTGGGCTTTTTTGTTATCAATTTCAATTTGAATCGGATGAGATGAATGCATGAGCAGAGTATATAATTTTTCTTCCGGACCGGCCGCGATCAATACGGAAATTTTAAAGACCATCCAAAATGACATGCTTGATTGTATGGGAAGCGGAATGTCGATTTTGGAAATGAACCATAAATCAGAGTTTTTCGGAGACATCATGGATCAAACGACTGCTTTGTTCAGAGAACTGATGCATATCGGATCCGAATACGAAGTGCTGTATGTAAACGGCGGCGGATACGGACAGTTTTCCATGGTTCCGCTCAATCTGATGGTTCGACACAAAAAAGCAGATTATGTCGATACGGATCTATGGACGAAATATGCTGTGATAGAGGCACAAAAATGCGGGACGGTTAATGTGATCGCATCAAGTGCCGACAGCGGATATACGTATATTCCTGAAATACGTTCGGAAATGATATCATCCGATGCGGATTATTTGTATATGTGCACAAACAATACGGCAAGCGGATCTGCTTACCGTCCCGCAAAAATTCCGCAATCCGAGCATGTGCCGATTGTTGCGGACATGACCTCAAATTTTATGTCTGAGAATTATGATATCAATCGGTTCGGTCTGGTTTTTGCTGCCGCACAGAAGAACCTGGGTCCGGCGGGGATTACTGTTGTCATCGCTAAAAAATCATTGATTGAGCTGTCGGATGAACATGCAATTCCGCGTATTATGTGTTATAAAGAATATGCAAAAACAAAATCGACTTTCTCGACGCCTTCCACTTTTTCTGTTTATATGATTATGTTGGTTTTGAAATGGGTGAAGCAACAGGGTGGGATTGCCGCAATGACGCAAATCAATCAGCAGAAAGCGGCAATGTTGTATGAGTTTATCGATAACAGTGCATTTTACAGAAATGATGTAGTCCTCGAAGATCGATCCATTATGAATGTCGTGTTTTCAACAGGACAGGAGCAACTGGATAACGCATTTTCCAAGGAAGCATCAAATAACGGATTATGCAATTTATCCGGCTATCAGGGTACCGGCGCGCTGCGCGCAGGAATATATAACGGAGTAGGCATTGATGCCGTTAAGGCATTGGTTGATTTTATGAAAAAATTCGAAAAAGAACATAAAGGAGAAAATCATGTATAACATCAGAACTTTTAACAAAATTGACAATGAAGGAATGAAACGACTTCCCAGCAATTTTTCGGTAGTGGACGGCGATGATTATGATGGGATTATTTTAAGAAGCTACAATATGACCGAGGCTGAACTGACCGACAAACTTTGCGCAGTGGCGCGTGCCGGTGCCGGTGTAAACAATATCCCTGTCGATACATATGCCCAGCATGGTGTGGTAGTATTCAATACACCCGGTGCGAACGCAAACGCAGTGAAAGAATTGGTTATTCTTGGGATGTTGCTTTCCGCCAGAAAAGCAGTGGAAGGCATTAACTGGGTACAGAGCCTGAAGGGTACCGATATCAATGTTGAGAAGGAAGTGGAAGCACAGAAGGCGAAATATGCAGGTCCTGAGCTGCTCGGTAAAAAAGCGGGTATCATCGGACTCGGTGCGATCGGTGTCAAATCTGCAAACCTTCTTGAAGCAATGGGGATGGAGGTCACCGGTTATGATCCGTTTATCTCTGTGGAAGCCGCCTGGGGTTTGAACTCGACGGTGAAGCGTACCAACAGCATTGAGTGGATTTTTGAAAACTGCGATTTCGTAACAATTCATATCCCGCTGCTGGATTCAACAAAATGTTTTGTGAATGATCAGTTGATTGCGAGAGCCAAAGACGGCATTCGCATTATGAACTTTGCACGCGGCGGTCTTTGCAGCGATGACGCAATTATACGAGGTGTAACATCCGGGAAAATCGCTTGTTATGTTACCGATTTCCCGAATGAAAAATTGCTGGGTTATGAAAACATCATTACGATCCCGCATCTTGGGGCATCAACACCGGAATCGGAAACCAACTGTGCGATTATGGCAGTCGACCAGATCGCGGAATATCTTGTGAACGGGAATATCATCAATTCCGTCAATTATCCCAATTGCAACATGGGGACTTGTTCCGCAAAATCGCGTGTGGCAATCAACCATAAAAATGTGCCCAACATGGTAGGGCAGATCACAACCGTGATGGCAAATAACGGAATCAATATTTCGGATATGATCAATAAGAGCAAAGGCGATTATGCATATACAATGATGGATATTGATCTTGAAATCGCTGATGCAGCACTCGAAGAGCTGAAGAAGATTGAAGGCGTACTCAAAGTGAGAAAGATATAGTATAAATGACATATGGAATGCGGACAGAACGTTTGATTCTGTCCGCATTTTTTGTTTGATAGAAGAGGTGAATGGTTTGAAACAGGTGATCGTGGTCGGCGGGGGCGCTGCGGGAATGATGGCCGCGGTTGCTTCCGCACAAAATGGAAATTTCGTTACCTTGCTGGAACGAAACGAGAAACTGGGCAAAAAAATTTATATTACAGGCAAGGGCAGGTGTAATCTGACCAATGCATGTGATATATCGGACTTCTTTGACAGTGTTTTTGCGGGGAAAGAATTTTCATACAGTGCTGTATATGGATTTACACCAAACGACTTATTGACGCTTCTGGATACGGTCGGACTGAAAATTAAAATCGAACGCGGCAATCGCGTCTTTCCGCAATCCGACAAAGCATCAGATGTGACAAAGGCGCTGCAAACGCTTTTGAACCAATACGGGGTGAATATTCAATTAAACTTAAAAGTAAAGAAAGTACTCATCAATGACAGTCATGTTGCCGGTGTGGAACTGGATAACGGAAAAACCATGACGTGTGACGATCTTATCTTATGCTGCGGGGGAAAAAGCTATCCTGCTACCGGTTCTGACGGAAACGGTTATCAATTGGCACGGGATCTGGGGCACAGTATTCAAGAACTGTCCCCTGCTTTGGTGCCATTTCTTTCCGATGAAAAATGGGTGCATGAATTGACCGGACTGAGTTTGACAAATGTTCGGGTGTCGCTTTGGGAGAAGGGGAAAAAAACAGGCTCGCAGTTCGGAGAGATGCTGTTCACGCATCAGGGAGTTTCGGGTCCTGCAGTGCTGACGCTCAGTTGTTTGGCGGGTGATCTCGAAAATGCATATCTTTCACTCGATCTGAAACCTGCTTTGGACGAGAAGACATTGGAACGCAGAATACTCAGGGACTTTGAGGAACGGAAAAACAAGGATTTTCGGAACAGCCTCGATGCATTGCTTCCGCGACGTCTTGCCGAAGCGGTCGTAAGTCAGTCAGGCATTGATCCGGAGAAGAAAATCAATCAGATCACTTCTGCCGAACGGTTGCTTTTGGTTCGGATGCTGAAGGATTTGAGAATAACGATCAGCGGGAAAGCAGATTTCAACGAAGCGATTATTACCAAAGGAGGCATTAATCTGAAAGAGATTAATCCTTCAACAATGGAATCAAAACTGATCAATGGTCTTTATTTTGCTGGAGAGATGCTGGATCTTCATGCATACACGGGCGGCTATAATCTGCAACTGGCATTTTCGACAGGATACCTTGCCGGGACAAGTACCAAATGAATTGCGATGCGTGAGCAGATAAAGTTGCGACGCGTTGAACAAAGTACATGTTGTTGTTGTTTGCGGTCTGAAAATATACTATAATGTCTACGGTAAAACGTGTGCGCAAAATAAGGAATACAAATGAACAAAGTGATACAGATTGCCATTGACGGACCCGCAGGTGCGGGGAAAAGCACAGTGGCGAAAAAACTTGCGGAAAAATTGAATATTTTATATCTCGATACCGGGGCAATGTACCGTGCTGTTGCTTATTACGCAATGCAAAATCAAATCAAAGGGAATGACGATCACGCAGTCAGAACCATATTCGATCATTTGTCGATTGATTTCGTAAACGGAAAGCTGATATTAAACGGCAGCGACGTTTCGAGCGAAATTCGAACACCCGATGTGGAAAGAGAAGTGTCAGAATTTGCTTCCAATCCTTTGGTCAGAGAAAAGCTCGTTGAAATGCAAAGAAAAATATGTTTCGGTCGCAGTGTTGTGATGGAAGGTCGGGATATCGGTACGGTGGTATTAAAAGATACACCATATAAATTTTATCTGGATGCAAATGTTGACGTCCGTGCGAAACGTCGTTTTACACAGAACGAGAAAGCCGGCGATCTTGAGACGATCAAACAAAACATCGTACGACGCGATTGCATCGATGCAAACAGAGAAAAAGATCCGCTGACGATAGCTCCGGACAGTGTAAAGATTGATACATCAAATTTATCGCTGGAAGAAGTGATTGCGTTGATTTTAAATAAAGTCAAAGACGAGGACTGTGATGTGCTATAAATTTGTTCGTGCATGTGTAGCCGTTTGGGTGGCGCTCTTCCACCGTTTTAAGATTATCGGGCAAGATAATATTCCGTCCGAAGGTCGTGTGATTATTTGTGCCAACCATCAGCATTTGGTTGATCCGATGCTGATTGCGCTTTGCACGAAACGCATTATCGTTTTTATGGCGAAAAAAGAGTTGTTTACGGGAGCACTCGGCTTTATTTACAAAAGGGTTCAAGCAATCCCGGTCAACCGAGACGGTAATGATTCCTATTCTTTAAAATTGGCACTGACAGCACTTAAGAACGAACGTGCATTGGGCATTTTCCCCGAGGGGACGCGAATAGCAAACCGAAATGGAAATCCGCAATTTAAGCCGGGTGTCGGGATGCTTGCGATAAAGACAAAAACCCCGATCTTACCGATATATATCGAAGGTAATTACAGGATTTGGGGCAAAGTAAACGCCGTGGTCGGAAAACCTTACGAATTATCTGAATACTACGATAAAAAATTGACAAGCGAAGACTATGAAACAATTGCAAACGGCATCATTGCCAGAAGCGTAATCGATTTAAAATCACACTAAATTGCAGATTGGATACAAAACGATCGATATGAAAATTGTAAAAGCCAAAAGTGCCGGTTTTTGTTTCGGCGTAGACAATGCAGTCAATACTGCGCTGAAGGTGGCTGAAGAAAATCCTGATCGAAATATAGCAACATTGGGCGAATTGATTCACAACGCGAACGTGGTTACCGATCTGCGCAGAAAAGGGATCGAACCGATACAATCATTGGATGATATGCAAAGCGAAGGCATTTTGATCATACGCTCTCATGGGGTCGGAAAATCCGTATACGAGAATTTGCGGCAAAAAGAGATCGAGTATGTGGATGCAACCTGCCCTTACGTGAAATCAATACAAAATAAAGTTGAAAAGTATTATAAAAAAGGTTATACTATAATAATTGTGGGTGATAAGCATCATCCTGAAGTGATCGGCGTAAACGGGTGGTGTGAAGATTGCGCAGAGATTGTCAATACACGCGGAGAAGCCACGAAAATCGTTTCGGAGAAACCGATTTGTATCGTGGCGCAAACAACGATTATCAAGTCGCTGTTTGAAGATATCTGTGTGAAAATTCAAGAAAACAATACGGATGTTTTGGTTTTCAATACGATTTGTTCCGCAACAGAGCTCAGGCAAAAAGAGGCCGCAGCTTTGGCCGAATCTGCCGATGCGATGATTGTAATCGGCGGGTACAACAGTTCCAATACAAAAAAACTGGTAGAAATTTGCAAAGAAACGTGCAGTCGGGTTTTTCATGTAGAAACCGAGGCTGATGTCAATACAGAACAGTTCAGCGCGTGTGAAACCGTCGGCATTACAGCAGGGGCTTCAACGCCAACGCACATAATTTTGGAGGTTATGAAAAAAATGGACATTTCCATGGAAAACTTTGAAAAATCGCTTGACGAGCTCAAGCAGCTTAGAATCGGAGATATTGTGACAGGTGAAATCATCTCCGTCAATCCAAACGAAGTCGTGCTCAATGTAGGTGCGAAATCCGATGGGATCATTAAAAAAAGCGACTATTTGTTGGATCTGTATAATGATTTGACGAATATTGCGGCGATTGGTGATAAGATAGAAGCAATGGTTCTCGATATGAATGATGGGATGGGAAACATTGTACTCTCTAAAATCAAAGTGGATGAAATTGCTGCATATCAGGAAGCAGAAAAAAAATTCAATGACAAAGAAACCCTTACCGGGAAAATTTCCAAAATTGTAAAGGGCGGCGTTATTGTCGATATTGGTTTCACACAGGCATTTATGCCTGCGAACCAATATGCGCTCAGATTTACGGAAGACCTAAATCCTTTATTGGGCAAAGAAGTAACAGGAAGAATCATTGAGTTTGACCGTGATAAAAACAGAATCATTTTTTCAAGAAAAGTAATCCTTCAAGAAGAATTGAATATCAAAAAAACAGAAGAAGCACGCATCAAAAATGAAGCAATCGCACCATTGGAACTGGATGCTGTTGTCAGCGGTCCGGTCAAGAATATTACTGATTTCGGGGTGTTTGTTGATCTGAACGGTGTTGATGGTTTTATTCACGTGTCCGATTTGTCTTGGAACAGAGTGGCCAATCCAAAAAATTTCTGTAAAGTTGGGGATGTGCTCGAAGGAAAAATCATTGAGATCGATAAAGAGAAATTCAAAGTCAAATTATCAGTCAAAAATATGACAAAAGAACCTTGGGCACTATTTATCGAACAATATAAAATCGGCGACATTACTTCTGTGCTCATCAAGAGTATTACAAAATTCGGTGCGTTTGCTGAAATTGTTCCGTCTGTGGAAGGACTGATTCATATATCGAATCTTTCGCATGATAAAGTGGACAAAGTGGAAAGTGTTGTGAATGTCGGTGATACGGTTAAGGCAAAAATCACCGAAATCGATAAAGAAAAAAGAAAAATCGGCTTGAGCATTAAAGATACGACGGAAGCTCCGAAGAAGAGAATTGAATCGGATCGGTTGTTTTATCACGAAGACAGCAAGTCAACCATGGAAGATGCATTTAAAAAATATTTGAAATAATTCGCAGGAACAACCGAAAGCATTGCTTTCGGTTGTTTTTTTTATCAGTTTAAATTATAATAATTGTAAGACAAGAGTGCTGAGGAGTTTGTTTGAAAAAGCTGAAATCAAACCAACCAATAAAAGAAGAATTTCCCTTGAAAAACATCCTTTTGATAAGCGTTATTCTGATAGGATTATTTTTGGCTGTGTTTTCTTACTGTCAGAACGCATATTTGGCACTGCACATTTTTGACAAGCAGATTGCAAGCATCCGGATTGTGAGCTACGATGGCGATGCCTTTTTGGGATATGTACAACGGGACAGTGTCATAACAGATCAGACAGAATTGTTTGGCTCAATGATGACAGAGATCAATTATGCACAAGTCTGTCTGTTTCATCCGAAACAGACTTCTGAGATTGCATTCATTACCTTTTCAGATGGTACATCTGTGAATGCATATATCGATAACAATAAACTCGGTTTGAATTATGGACAAATCTGGCTGTATGTAAGAAATCTACAGGAAATCACTGCCGTTTCGGAATAAAGCAATTATTTGTGATGTTAATTTGCAAACAAGTGATTTTATGATAGAATAGATAAGTTAGTATATCAGGAGGATATCGTGAATGAGTAGTACGGTTATAAAGAACGAGAAAAATGTAGCAGTTGTAAAACTTGAAATCTCAAAAGAAGAGTTTGAGAAAGGTATCGACGCTGCTTACCAAAAAAGCAAAAATAGATTCGTTGTGGATGGTTTCCGTAAAGGGAAAGCGCCCCGAAGCTTTGTTGAAAGAAAATACGGGAAAACTATTTTCTATGAAGATGCAATTGATGAAGCCTTCCCGAAGGTGTATACGGAGTGTCTGGAAGCAAATAATTTCAATGCAGTCGCTGCACCGAAACTGGTTTCTATGGATAAAGTGGATGAAGACGGAGCGGAACTGACGATTGAAATCGCATTGGAGCCTGTCTTTGAAATCGCTGATTATAAAAAAATCAAGACCGGACCGATTGCTTACACATTGAAAGAAGACGATGTAGACGCAGAAATCAAAGTAATGCAGGATAAAAATTCCCGTCTTGTTGCCATTGAAGAAGAAAGCAAAGACGGCGATACCATGACAATCGATTTCGAAGGATTTGTCGACGGCGAAGCTTTTGAAGGCGGAAAAGGTGACGATTACCCATTGGAATTGGGATCGGGTACTTTTATTCCCGGATTCGAAGAACAATTGATCGGGAAAAAGGCAGGGGAAGAAACAGATGTTAAAGTAACATTTCCCGAAGAATATCATGCACCTAACCTTGCGGGCAAAGAATCGGTATTTAAAGTTACCGTAAAAGAAGTCAAGCGTAAGGAAATGCCCGAAGCGGATGACGAATTTGCAAAAGATCTGGGCTTTGATGATCTGAATGCGCTGAAGGAAGATACAAAAGCAAAATTGATTGAAAATAAGAATAAAGAGCTCAAATCAGGTGCGGAACAGAAAATTATCGATACCATTGTTGAAAAAACAGAAATCGATATTCCATCCCAAATGATAGCTGAGCGAGCACGCAGTATACAGGAAAATTATGAAACAAGACTCAAAAGCAGCGGGATTGATCCGGAGATGTATTACCGCTACATGATGGAAACAAATGGGGTGGACAGCCCTGATTACTTTGAAGAAATGTTCCGGAATGAAGCAATCAAAGACATCAAAACGGAATTAATCGTTAAAAAAATTATCGAAAACGAGAAAATCGAAGCGACTGAAGAAGAACTCGAAGCGGAGTACATCAAATTTGCAGAAACCGCAAAACAAACCATTGAAGAGTTCAAAAAGCAACTGAATGATTATACAATCAATTACATTAAAGGGATAGTTGCACAGAATAAAATGTTTGATTTTCTGTTGGAAAACGCAGATACCAACGAATAATCGAACCGTAAAAAGGAGGTAATAATATGTCGGGATTGGTACCAATGGTTGTAGAACAGACATCCAGAGGAGAACGTTCTTACGATATTTATTCGAGACTTTTAAAAGACAGAATCATTATGCTGACAGGAGAAATTAATGACTCAATCGCAGATTTGGTTGTTGCTCAATTGATTTTTCTGGAGTCCGAAGATGATACAAAAGATATCAGCTTATATATCAACAGCCCGGGTGGTTCCGTTACTGCGGGATTTGCGATTTACGATACGATGAACTTTATCAAATGCGACGTTTCTACGATTTGCATCGGGTTGGCTGCTTCGATGGGTGCCTTTTTGTTGGCTTCCGGTGCGAAGGGAAAACGAATTGCTCTTCCGAACAGCGAAATTATGATTCATCAGCCTTTGGGCGGAGCATCCGGAAAGAGCACTGATGTTGAAATCTATGCGAAGCGTTTGCTGCGTACCAGAGAAAAATTAAACATTGTATTAAGTGAAAGAACCGGACAGCCGATTGATGTGATCCAGAAAGATACGGACAAAGACTATTTTATGGAAGCAGATGAAGCACTGAAGTACGGTTTGATCGATAAAATTCTTGAAAAAAGATAAACGCGGAGTAGTCAATGAGTGACAAACAATACGAAAAGAACGCCAGGTGTTCTTTTTGCGGCAGATCCCGTGCGCAGGTAAAAAATCTTTTTATCGGCGACAATGTTGCAATTTGTGACGGATGTATAAAGCTGCTTTACGATGCGACCTATGATTCCGCATCCAATGATAAAGAGCATGCAACTCCATATCAAATGGAGACACCGCTGAAACCTTCCCAAATCAAAGAGATATTGGATCAATATGTGATTAAGCAGGACGCAGCAAAGATTGCGTTGGCTGTTGCTGTATATAATCATTATAAACGGATCAATCATCTCGAAGAAGAAGCGGAAACAGAAATTCAGAAGAGTAATATTATGCTGATCGGTTCGACCGGCAGCGGGAAAACTCTTTTGGCACAAACCTTGGCGCGCGCATTGAATGTGCCGTTTGCAATAACGGACGCAACGTCTTTGACCGAAGCCGGCTATGTCGGGGAAGATGTCGAAAACATACTGTTGCGTTTGATTCAAGCTGCTGATTTTGATGTGGAGGCGGCGCAGTGCGGGATCATTTATATCGATGAAGTTGATAAGATTGCGCGAAAAGGCGAGAATCAATCGATCACTCGAGATGTAAGCGGAGAAGGGGTGCAGCAGGCGCTGTTAAAAATTTTGGAAGGAACTGTTGCAAACGTTCCTCCGAAAGGCGGAAGGAAACATCCCAACCAAGATTTCATTGAAATCAATACCACCAATATTCTTTTTATCTGCGGCGGCGCATTTGACGGGTTGGAGAAAATCGTACAAAGCCGTGTCGGGACAAAAGGGATCGGTTTCGAAGCGGACATATCAAAAAACAAACAGCAGGATAATGGAGTTTTGTTTTCGCAGGTACTGCCGCAAGATCTCGTAAAATATGGTTTGATTCCGGAATTGGTCGGTAGATTACCCATTATCACAACACTGGAAACACTCGATAAAGAGTCATTGATCAAAATACTGATTGAGCCGAAAAATGCATTAATTAAACAGTATCAGAAGCTCCTGAAGCTCGATGGCGTGGATTTAATTTTTGAACAGGATGCAATCGCTGAAATAGCGGAAATCACACTGAAGCGCAATACAGGGGCAAGGGGACTGCGCAGCATCGTTGAAAAGCTGATGCAGCAGATTATGTTTGATATTCCTGATATGAAGGATGTCAGTCAGGTGATTATTACCAAAGAATCCGTTGATCATATCAATGAAGCGGATCAATATGTTAAATATATAAAAGCTTCGTAAAAAAAATCAGCCGATTGGCTGATTTTTTTATGAAGATATCTTAGCGATCAATGCAGCTAACGCATTCGCGTCTTTTTGTATTGCTTCTTGATTTTTACCTTCTATCATAATTCGGACAAGCGGTTCCGTTCCTGAATGGCGTAATAATATCCGACCTTCTCCTCGGTATCGTTTATTCAACTCTTTTACTGCTTCTTCAACCAATGGATTGTCTTGATAAAGCAGTTTTTTATCCGGTTCTACTTTAACATTAAGAAGGATTTGCGGATATTCAATGAAGTCGGTAAAGTGCTGAGAAAGCGATTTGCCGCTTTCTGATGCGATGGATGCCAACAGCATAGCGCTAACCAAAGCATCTCCTGTTGTGTTGATGTCGGAATATATGATATGACCGGACTGTTCGCCTCCAAGGTTGTAATTGTTTTCCATCATTTTCTGTAAAATATAACGATCGCCGACCTGCGTCTCGACAATGTCGATTCCTTCATTTTGCAACGCGATTTTCAGTCCGATATTGCTCATAACCGTTACGACTAATGTACTGTGCTGGAGTTTTTTCTGCGCTTTCAGTTGTTTTGCGCAGAGGTACATGATTCTATCTCCGTTAAGCTCTTTCCCGTTCTCATCCACGGCGATCAATCGGTCTCCGTCCCCGTCAAAAGCAAGTCCGAAATCAGCGTTTTCCTTGATCACCTCATTTTGCAATCGAGCAATATTGGTCGATCCGCACTGCTCATTGATATTCATACCATCGGGTTTACATGCAATGACTTTAATATCTGCTCCGAGCTTTGTAAAAAGTTCAGGTGCTGTAAGATAAGTCGATCCATTGGCGCAGTCAAGGACAATTTTTTTCCCTTTTAAATTGATTCTCGGCATTGATTCCATTAAAAATGCAAGATAAAGATCACCGGCGTTGCGTATATTACGCATGGATCCAACTTTTTCATGTGTAAATGTATCAAAGCAGGGGTTCGCTTGCAGGACATTTTGGATTTCATCTTCGATTTCATCCGCAAGTTTGAGTCCTGACGAATTGAAGAATTTGATGCCGTTATCATAATATGGATTATGAGAAGCGCTGATAACAATGCCCGCATCTGCCTTATAATACCTTGTTAATGCGGCAACTGCAGGGGTAGGAATTACCCCGAGAGAAGCCACATTTCCTCCCATACTCATGATTCCGCTTGCAATTGCGGTTTCGAGCATAGAGCAGGAAAGACGTGTGTCCTTCCCGATGATAAAAAGCGGTCGTTTTTCGGTACCCCCCAATACAATGCAGGCGGCTCGTCCAAGTTGGAATGCCAACTGCGGTGTTAATTCCTTGTTGGCTATGCCTCGGATTCCATCTGTACCAAATAATCGTTTCATTATTTCCTCCATTTTGTATCTGATGTCTATTGCTAATGATTTTCCATAAGTTTATCAACAGCCTTCACACCGTCAACGGCACTGCTGATGATTCCGCCCGCATACCCTGCACCTTCGCCGACAGGATATAGTCCCTTTACGTTGACGCTTTCCATAGTGACGGCATTGCGGACGATTCGCACCGGAGAAGAGGTTCTGGTTTCGGGTGCCGACAGGATACCGGAATCAAAGCCTTCAATCTGTCTGGAAAATCTAATGATAGCATTCCGCAAAGACAACGTGACAAAACCGGGCAGACAATGAGAAATATCCGCCTCTGTGTATCCGGGACGGATTGTCGTCTTTGTGACGGACGAGACCTCTTTGCCAATAAAATCCGCGATACTCATAACCGGGACATGATAGTTCGAACCACCCAAACGATATGCGGCACGTTCTATTTTGCGCTGAAAATCGATGCCAGCAAGCACCGAATCCGTCTCAAAATCCTCTGTATTAACATTTACAACCAAAGCGGAATTGGCATTTTCCGCATTTCGTTTACTGAAACTCATTCCGTTTACGGCAAGTCCTTCGGGTTCGCTGGATGCATTGATCACATAGCCGCCGGGGCAATTGCAGAAGGAATAAACCGACCGATTCGATTCCTTGTCCTGATAGGTCAATTGATATTCCGCACTCGGCAGAAGCGGATGTCCGAGATAACTGCCATAGGTGTACTTATTGATGATTTCCTGCGGATGTTCCATCCTCACACCGACGGCAAATGATTTTGCTGTCATTGAAACATCACTTTTCTGTAGCATCTCAAATGTATCACGCGCACCGTTGCCGATGGCAAGAATAACCTTTGAACAGGAGATCTCACGATCTTTGTTCACGACTACAGCTTGAATATGACCGTCCTTGATGATAAGATTGCTCACCAGCGCATTGAAATGAAAAACGCCCCCATTTGCTTCAATAAAAGCTTTCATGTTGACTATGATTTTTCGCAGGTGATCCGTTCCCAGATGGGGTTTCCCATCATACAGAATGGAAGATGCGGCACCAAATTCGACAAAACGCTCGCCGACATAGCGGGTCAGCGGGTTTTTGATTCTGCTGCGAAGCTTTCCATCGGAAAATGTACCTGCACCGCCAAGCCCGAACTGAATATTAGATTCCGGATTTAGGGTGCCATCCTCCCAAAACGCTTTAACATCCGAAACACGCTCGTCGAGATTTTTTCCTCGTTCAAATATGATAGGAGCAAACCCGTATTCAATCAGACGCAGAGCAGCAAATAAACCGCTTGGTCCAGAACCGATGATGGCAACTGTTTCTTTTGCATCCGTCACAAAGTTCGGGAGTTCACGGGCAATATTTGATTCTGACAATTTTACCTTATTGTTTTTGATTTCTTTCGGATAATCAAAGCTGACATGGTACACATGGTAGATTCCGGAACTTTTATGGAAGCGCGAATCTAACGAACAATGAATGATTTCAAAGTTTTTTACGTCGTTTTCCTTTAAATTCAGCGTTCGGATAATTACTTCCCTTGGATTTGTTTTCACAAGCAAATCAATCGGTATTTTAATATTCTCTGCTCTATACTTCATTTTGTATTCCTTTTTTTATTTATTGCAGTACTACCGAAACTTGTTTCATACTGATGGTTTCGACTGTGACTCCATTTGGAATGGTATATTGAATCGTGACTGTATGGGTACCTTTCGTCAATCCTGCTAAGTCAATGAACACGGTAATATCATCCGCATGAATGGAATCAAGCACATCCTTGTTGCCTTGAATCGTGATTGTCAATTTGGAAAAGGAAGACAGATCACAGCTTAATCCGGATGGGATATTTCTGATTTGAATGGAATCATATGTAAATGTGGATTGGTGGTATGCTGCTATATCGATGTTGACAGTTACCGTATTTCCGCCGATGACGGAGATGCCCTCAGGGAGTTCAATCGCGACATTTTTAGAGAAAGATGCGTTTTGTCCATTCAGGCTGACTGATTGTGTCGAAACAGACGTAATGTTTTTCAGTGAGGCGCTGTCACCGGCGATCGTTACTTGAGACTGCGCTGCAACAGCTGATTTTAAGTAATAACCTTTAGGGCATTCACCGGAAGTGATTACAGTTAAATCGACAGTTTTTGTGGCATCGATACTGACAGCTACTTCTATATTCGATGGACTGATGGTTATGCCTGAAATCACCGTCCCGTCGTCTGCATATGCCTTCAGAGCGGATGTTGCGGTGAAATCTGAATTGTGACCGTCAATGGATAACTGTCCTGCAATTTTTGCAATACGGTCAACTTCATCTTGATTGCCTGTCACAGTCACTTCATTTACGTTTGTTGTATAATCGGTCATTGCATATCCGTTCGCAGCACTGCCGCTGTAATCCAGACTAAAACCGAATGTTTTCTCATAGATAGGCAATACATCAATCGTTATGTATTCGGGAGAAATACCTGATATGCTGATATTGTTCGGCACACCTCTGATTTGAACCAGAACCGTATAGGTTCCTTCCTGCGTGATGCCGGAAAGATCTGCAAATGCGTATAAATTTGCAGATTTGATTTTTCCGAGCTGCTGGCTTCTTCCATACAATGTGATGTTTACGCTGGTTGTTTGGCTCTGCAGCATCAGATGATTCGTACTCAAGTTGTCTTGTCCCGTATAATGAATCTCGAGCGCAGAATAGTTTTGCGTTGTCATCGGGTTGGAATCTGAAACAGCGTACACCCAAAGCAGCATTCCCAAAATCAAGGAAGCAAGTATACGCAGCAAATTATCGGTCGACAATTTTTTCATGTTTGGCAACCCCTTTGCTGTTTTGTTTCGCATCCTCTTGTACAAGTGTCTCGTTTAGGATATTGCTTAGTGTTTTTAAGTCAATGAATCGGGATAATTTTCCGCCGATTGCATACGAAATGACGCCGGTCTCTTCGGATACAACGACGGATAAACAATCGGAGTTTTCGCTGATACCGATCGCGGAGCGATGTCTGGTTCCGATTTCCTTATTGAGATTTCGGTTTTGTGTCAGAGGAAGCAGACAACCGGCTGCTTTGATGCGCAGATTATCTCTCCCTATGATAACGGCACCGTCATGAAGCGGCGTATTTGGATAAAATATATTTTTCAAAAGGGGTTTGTTAACATACGCATCAAGGGCAACACCTGTCTCGACAATGTAGTTTAGCTGGATATTCCGTTCGAAAACAATCAGCGCACCTGTTTTTGCCGCTGAAAGTTCTTTTACGGAATCGACAATCTCCTCAATGACATCATAAATATCAATTTCTTTGTCGATGCGGCTTAATGCGGGGAACACCGAATTTAATTTGGTGCTGCCGAGTTTTTCCAATGCGCGTCTTAATTCAGGCTGAAACATGACGACCAATGCAATTAATCCGACTGTAATCATGCTCTTGAAAATGTAATGTATCGTTACCAATCCCAACCAGTCGCTGAGCTGGGTGATCAGTAAGACAATGACAATTCCCTTTGCAACCTGTTGTGCCTGTGTCCCGCGAATCCATTTCAGAATGTAATAGATCAAAACCGCCGTCAGCAGGATGTCAATGGCAGACACGAAGGTGAAGGTCGTAAAAATATCGTTGAAAAGACTTTTAAGGCTGTCGATCATGTGTTTAAGCCCCTATCATTTTTTAAAATAGCTTATTTATCATTATACAATAGATTTGTTTGCGTTTAAACAGAATGCCGAATAAAGCGCAGTAAATGTTGGAAAAGACAAAAGATGCCTGTTATAATATAAACATATGTACACAAAGCGATCGGATAAGGTTTGTTTATTCTATGAGCATTGTTGTACAGTGTACTTCTTTGACTCCAAAGCAGATTTGATCAATATGCAAGTGAAGCATTAAGGGGGAATTATGAACAGAAACACAATCAGAGACTATTTTTTTACGCTTTCCGGTTATTTCACGACTGCAATTGAGGTTTGCAGGAACCGATATCAGGTTTGTTTGATTGTCCTTGGTATTCAGATGGTATTCCAGATTATTACCGTTTTTATCTCTTCGGGGTATACGAAGAGAATAGTTGAAGACTATTATTACTCGAGTCATCTTCATATAACGGCTTCTCACGGATGGGTTGCTGTTATACTTTTTGTTTCCGTAGCAGGATTTTTTGTAAATTGGATTAGCGGAGGACTGATTTATTCGCAGTGCAGATCCTACATTGACAGATATCGATTCGGATGGAAAGAATCGCTGCAGTACACCTGTAAGAGGTTCCTTCCGTTCCTTACGTTGAATCTTGCTTTGTTTGCTATCATTTTAGTGGCAAGTATTGTAATTGTGCTCATAACTACTTTAATCACGACGATCGGAGCGCTGGGTTTTTATAGTACTTCGGGGTTGGGTGTTTCAGTCGGGATGATTGTTATTGCTGTGTTTTTGTACCTTGGTGTCTGTGCATTGTTCATTGTATTGATGCTGAAATGGCTCTTCAGTGCAAACAGTGTATGGCAGTACGCAAAAGGCGGATTTCAGTCAATCGATTACTCCAATAAACTTACAGAAGGGATCAGAGGTAAGCTGTTCGGATATCTTATGATGTTTTTAGGATGCAACTTGGTGATTGCTATGATAAGCGGAATTGTGGGCGTGATGAGCGGAAGCACTGCAGTGCAATATGTCATACAAGCATTGTTATCCGTTCCGGTAAGTATCTTTTCGTTAGTCTATTTCAACATTGTATTTATCAATGTCGATGCGCTCAAGCATATTCATTGCGCATATTATAATTTGCCGCCCGTACAGGATAGTTTCATCGAATTTTGCAATGAAAACAACATCCCGAAAGGGGAATAATAGTCTCAATCTGTGTCTCATGACGGATATGAAAATGCAGTCGGTAAAATATTGCCGACTGCATTTTAAGTGGGCATCTTTTTTGGTATAATAGATGCAGAACCAAAAGGGGCATATATGGAAAACAACTTTGTACATTTACATCTGCACACGAAATATTCTCTGTTGGACGGATTTTGCGATATTAAAAAACTCGTAAAGAAAACGAAAGAGCTTGGTATGAAAGCCGTCGCAGTAACAGATCACGGGGCAATGTTCGGCGTGATCGATTTTTATAATGAATGCAAGGCAAACGATATCAAACCGATCCTTGGTTGTGAAATCTATATGTCGGAACGCGGTATGCGAGATAAGGATTCCAATTATGACTGGGGAAACTATCATCTGGTGCTGCTCGCAGAAAATGAAGAAGGGTATCGTAATCTGATCAAGATTGTTTCTGTTGCATATATTGACGGATTTTACCGCAAACCGAGAGCTGATTTTGATTTGTTGCGCAAACACGCAAAAGGGATTATTGCACTGACCGGATGCATTGGCGGCAAAGTGCCGAATAAAATTATCCATGACAACCCTGATGGTGCAAAAAACGATCTTCTTACCTTGATTGATATTTTTGGGAAAGAAAATCTGTTTGTTGAAATTCAGGATCATGGTATGGAAGAAGAAAAAAAAGCAAATGAAACATTAATCCGTTTTGCAAAGGAAGAAGGATTGGGACTTGTCGCGACCAATGACGCGCATTATATCGAGCAATCGGAAGCGGAGTATCATGATGTACTCCTTTGCGTGCAGACAGCATCTTCATTCGATGACCCGAAACGGATGCGGTTTCCAAACGATCAGTTTTATGTCAAGTCGCAAGAGGAAATGGAAGCACTTTTTTCTTATGCCCCGGAAGCGATCTCAAATACTGCATTGATTGCAGAGCGCTGTAACGTTGATTTTGTTTTTAACAATTATCATTTGCCGAAGTATCCATTGCCGGAAAATCTTGATTCGAAAACGTATCTTCGTTCGCTGTGTCTGGAAGGGATGCAGCGTAAATACGGCGGAACAGAGCCGTCATTGATGCAGCGTCTTGATTATGAGCTGGGTGTGATCGACGGGATGGGGTTCAATGAATATTTCCTTATCGTATGGGACTTTATTAAATATGCCCGGGATAATGGGATAATGGTAGGTCCGGGAAGA
>CAYUFL010000010.1:40384-42869 GCA_964444065.1 uncultured Lachnospiraceae bacterium | reverse complement strand
ATATGGTATAATTTACTTATCAAAGCCACAACGGAGGGTGCTGGTATGGGATATAGTTACACTCCACAGCCGGAGTGGTAGTCTGCACCCACGTCCGGGCGAATCGGTATAGATGGTTCGCTCGGATTTTTTTATCCATACTTTCTGCTGCTACCGATGAGTGAAGCAAGTGGCGAAAAATGCCCATTCTACGGCAATTTCAGAGATTTGAATACCCCTGTGTGATTTTGAATACCCCTGCCGAAAATTTGAATACCCTAACCGATGAAAAATAAAATTGTATTGACGCTTTGGTCACAGTACATTGAATTTGGCTTTAAATAAACAGTTTATACGATTATAAAAAAATCAATAACCCACTTAATAACCCATTTTAAGAATCAACTCATAAACGTAAAAAAACGGATCATTGCGATCCGTTTTTCGGGGGTTTAAGTTGCTCCGGGGCGCGCTATAAATAGCAATATAACACCGTATTTTACGATTTGGTGTTATTTTTTATTTAGTATAGCAGTCGCATTTACCTATCACGAATATGATAAGTCAGAATGATTCTGTAGCCAAATCCAGATCCTGAAAAGGGATTAGATTGTATGCCTTAGTAAATGAACGATGTCAAACTTTACAATGAAATACAAAATAACCACCTATTCAGTGGTTATTTCCATTATCCCTAAAACATCTCTTAGTTTTTTTATTAACTCAATAATATAATTCTGGCTTTCTTTTAAGTCTTTTACTAGTTCGTCGTAATTTTTGTACTTTTTCTGAATATCTTGTGGTGATAATTTTCTATTTGATTCCTCAGTCACAGCATTATTATACCATGCTCTGAATTTCGCTTGCCATTTTGTTAAATGTGGTCGCATTCCTTCATTTAATATTTCGATAACAATCTCCTTTAATTGTATATTTGATCTATTCAAAGGAATTTCTTTTAGTAATTCACGAATTTCGCCAAAAGCATTATACCACGAATCATAGACTTCATTTATAACATCATCGTCTTGAAAAGGGATTCCAATTTTTCGAGTTACTAATTCTACATAAATTTTATATGCTGCATATATATTGTTTTTGTTAATTTCAACAGTTATACCTAACATGCATATTTCTTTACAATTTATTATTGGCATATTTTTCTTATGTTTTTGTATAACGTGATACATAATTAATCCAATTATAAATATAATTATTATTGGGAAAATTATAAACCAGTCAGAATTAAGGATCAAATTATATAGATTTTTAATATCATAATAACTCATTAGCCGTTATGCCTTCGCATTGGATCAGTTAAATCATAGATGTTTGATGTTCTTCTGTAATATGCAATATCTAATAGTTTAGGTAATATATCAGGATTATCAATTATTCGTTTGTAATTTACAGCTGATATTTTACAGCCATTATTTCTTAAGTTTGTTAATATTCTCTTCGGATAATAGACATATGACTCATAATTGTTACTTATAGATGACCAACTTGCATTCGGATCAATAAGCAATTCTTCATCCTTTGAACATGCTATACATGGAGAGGATATAGTAGGTAGATTTATTAATAAAATTCCGGATTTTTTATTTATTGCACCGTCGTACATACTTGAATAAATTTCCCAATCAACATGCTTGCGATTCTTTGTTTCTTCCCCGATTAATACGATTGTTACACTTGAATCTCTCAAATATTCATCACGAATTTTTTCACGTATATCTTGATCCGATAAATTATCATTAATATCACCAGTATCTACAGAATAATCATTAAAATAAATTTTATTATATTTACTCAATTCGTTCTTATATTGTTGATCATTATCATGATGGTAACTAATAAACACATTGTGCATACGTATTAACCCTTTCAAAATATTATTACAATTGTATTATAACAAATAGAAAATCGAATGCAATAGGTTTAATGCAATAAATCAAGATATACATTAATCATATTTCGGCATATTTATGCATGACACTTATTGTTTAAACAAATTATATCTTTTATAATTTTTCCATCTGCCATTCGCATGAGTCTGGCCAATATTGCATCACAAATTCAATCTGCTTTTCATTCGGTGTAGCCAAACATTTATATTTACAATAACTCAAACAAGCATCGTAGCGTTTCTCAGATGAGATAACTTTATCGATGTTAAAATGATATATTTTACCGTCCCGGACGATCCGGACTCGGAGAGGCTGCGGGAGCATCCCCTTACGCATGAATGAGATAACGTCTGCTTCGACGAATTGCATAATCATAGCCTGATTATATTCAAACATATGTTCGCTGGCTTTGTTTTTACAAACAGTTTGGAGTAATTCTGTCATAAACTCCGACAATTACCAATCATCAGTCAATCAGATACAGTCCATTTACGGCGATCCGTTGCGCATCACGCTGATTAATTCAGAAGGAACCGTACTTGCCGATACACAAGTCGATTCTACGAACCTGGAGAATCATGCCAACCGAGAAGAAG
>CAYUFL010000010.1:2152-40284 GCA_964444065.1 uncultured Lachnospiraceae bacterium | reverse complement strand
GCCGATACACAAGTCGATTCTACGAACCTGGAGAATCATGCCAACCGAGAAGAAGTTATGCATGCATTGCTGTTCGGTGAAGGCAGCTCCGTTCGTTATTCTTCTACAATCGGAGAAAATGAATTGTATTATGCGATCCAAACGAAGGACGGACTCATTCTTCGTGCAATGCTTCCAATCAGTACGATATGGAGCAATTTCTTTCATTTGACGCCGTATATTTCACTCTCAGCGTTGATCGCATTGCTGATTTCTGTTATTACATCCAAAAAAATGGCATCAGGAGCACTTCATCCCCTCACCGAAATAGCAGATGGTCTGACGAAAATCGGGCAGGAAGATTTTTCAAAAAAAATCCCCTATTCCAAATTTGACGAATTAAATCCTTTGATCAAAAGCGTGAATCAATTGTCAATCAAAATTGATTCATCGCTCAACGAAATCAAACAAGAAAAAGATAAACTGAATTATATCTTAAACAATATCAGCCAAGGCGTGATTCTGTTGGATGAGGAATATCGTATTGTGCACTGCAACAAGGCGGCGGACAACATTTTCGGGATTGGTGAAAACACCCCGACAACGCTCTTTGATTTAACCCGGAATACCAATCTGATTAAAGCTGTTGAAAAAGCGCAACAACACGAAACAACACGCTTTGAGCTTAACGCTGATAAAGATCAGAAGATTTTCAGCGTGGCTGTCATGCCCAATCATTCTTTGCTGTATGAAAAAAACATATTTATCATTCTCACGGATATTACGCAAAGCAAATACAATGAGAATATGAGAAAAGAATTTTTTTCGAATGCATCGCACGAATTGCGTACACCGATCACTTCTATAATGGGTTTTGCTGAATTAATGTCCTCACATCCGAATCAATCACTGGACGATATGAAACAATATGCCGATGTCATTCATAAGGAATCAGAAAAATTATCTGCTTTGTTAGAAGATATTCTGAAAATATCTTCTTTGGAAGAAAGTGGGAAAACCTCAATATCGAAACCGCTTGATATCAATAAAGAACTTCGCGAATTAATGAACTTCCCGTCGATACAACTGAATGAAAAAAATATCAGCATCCATCTGAACTTGCAGCAAGGGCCATTAACACTTATCATGGATGAATCCGATTTTACATCAATGATCATAAATCTAGCAGAAAATGCATTAAAATACGGAAAACCAAACGGTAATATTTGGATTGAAACAACTACTGATCGACGTAAAATTACAATCACTATAAAAGATGACGGAATCGGCATCCATAAAGCCGATATGGATCGTATTTTTGAACGTTTTTATCGAGCTGACAAAAGCAGAAACAATAAAATCAAAGGAACAGGATTGGGTCTTGCCATTGTGAAACACATTGTCTTAAAATACAATGGAGAAATCGAGGTTGATTCCGAATACGGAAAAGGCACCACGTTTATTATCAGCTTTTCACGCCAAACATAATAGAACAAACAGTAAAATATAATTGTATTTGAGCAAATAGTAATGGACGAAAAAATATAACACAACTTTATGAAACTGCGCATAAATCAAATAGAACATGAGGAGCTATATCAGCCCCTCATATTTTTTTTAAGATTCGATACATTCCTCATCGTTCTTGTTTTTATTTATATCCCCAAACATTATTTTTTAAAACACGCAAATAATTTCTGTTCCGAAGCGCCAATACGACAAAAAGCAGCAGCAACAGATGCACGCCAAGTTGAAAAAAGCTCAATGTAGCGATACATAGAATAGAATCTATCACATACACTAGAATAACACCGTAATACGCTCTGCGACGCTGTTTTCTGCTGAAATAGGAAGAATAAAGGAACAGGCATACAATGATTCCGTATGCAGCATAGAAAGCAAAACTGAACACACTGTTCCCTTCAATAAATTGACTATATCCAAGTGAATAAAGTTTATCAAGAATAATCATGTTGATGTATACAAAATTTATGTTAATTTTTAAAACCAATAACGCTGTTTGTACAAGTGAAAAAAGTGCAATCAAATCAATGGAGTAGTTAAACCATTTCAATTTTTTTTCACAGTTTGTTTTCAGTTCCAAATAATCCTGATAATTCATCTTACCCTCTCAAAAGACTTTCTGCCCACAAATTGTACTTCGGGATGAAGCTCAACGTGAAATTTGTGGTTTACTGTTTCGATTACATACGAAATCAAGTTCATAACATCCGAGGTAGTCGCATGTTCGTAGTTGATAATAAATCCTGCATGCTTTTCGCTAACCATTGCTCCGCCGATCCGATAGCCCTTTAAGCCCGCATCTTCAATCAGCTTCCCCGCAAAATAACCGTCCGGCCGCCGAAAAGTGCTTCCGGCACTTGGATATTCCAAGGGCTGCTTTAAACGCCGCTGCATATTCAGTTCTTTCATACTATTTCTGATCTTTTCCTGATCTCCGGGATGCAGTAAGAATTTCGCCGATATAATAACGGAACCACTATTCTGAAAATTACTTGTTCTATAGCCGAAACCGATTGATTGATTTGTCATTGTTTTTATGATTCCGTCCGCACCGAGCATTTTCACGCTCTGCACAACATCTTTCATTTCAGCACCGTACGCTCCGGCGTTCATATAAACTGCGCCCCCCACACTTCCCGGAATTCCTGATGCAAATTCCAAACCGGACAACGAATTTTTCATTGCAAAATATGCTGTTTCGCTTAACATATCCCCTGCTTGTGCACTGATTTCAAACCGGGAAATCGTGATTCCCTTGAATTTCGTCAAGATAAGTGCTGCGCCTTCCACTCCGTCATCACTGATCAATAAATTTGATCCATTTCCGATAATCAAGTAAGGAATTTTATTGATTTGAAAAGTATTCAGCGAAAAAATGAGCTCCTCTTCTGTCTGCGGAAATACCGCAATATCGGTTTTCCCGCCTGTTCGAAAAGTATTGTAGGCACACAAAGAAAAATTTTCCTGATATCGTTCACCGAATAATTCCTTTAATTCACGTAACTCTTTCATACTGCTTCCCACATCTTCTTTAGCATGATTCATCTGCTGCAGACGGTGTTTGTTCTGTTGCCAATTTTCTCTTTGAATATCTCATAAAAAAGCTCAGTTTTGTTTCTGCGATCAGCAATGCTGCAAATATAACAGCGCATCCGATTGCGATTTTTAAGGTCATAATTTCACCAAGCAGTAAAATTCCAAGCAAACATCCAAAAACTGATTCTAGGCTCATTAAGATGCCTGCATGTGTCGGTGAAGTGTATTTTTGAGCAACATTCTGGATCATAAACGTTACTCCGCTTGCGATAATGCCCAGATATAATACTGTCGGTATGCTTCCCTGCACGAACGCAATCGGATAGTCTCCGGTAAACAGCATCGCAGCAAATCCGATCATCGAAGCAAAGAACATCTGTAAAATCGCCAATACCATAGGGTCATGCTTCGCAGTATAATGATCGATCAGTACAATTTGTACGGCAAAGAAAAATGCGCACAGCAAAGTATAAACATCACCTATTTTAATGAATGGTCCGCCGGATACGGACGTGAGCATGAAGATACCGATCAACATCATAAATGCCGCAATGATATTAAAAACATCCGGTTTTTTCCTTGAAAACAGAATGACAATCATCGGAACCATTACCACATATGTCGCAGTCAGAAATGCACTGTTTCCGGCCGTAGTGGTCTTAAGCCCCATTGTCTGGAAAAGAAATCCGCCAAACAGACTCAAACTGATCACAAAACCCGCAAGCAATTCTGATTTATTCATTTTTAATAATCGTTTCACATTAAACAGTGCCAAAGCAATTGCACCGATCAGCATACGTATACTGATCAACTGAATTGGCGTGTAACTGTCCAATGATGATTTCATGAAAACAAATCCGCTCCCCCAAATCAATGCCATAATAAATAATGCACCGTCTGCGAATAATGCCGTCCTGTTATTTTTTGCCATACTTGTTTATGCTCTCCTGATTTCGAATGTAATTATTTTACCACATTGCTTTGCAATATTCTCCTTTTTCCTTCGATTTCACCAATTAAAAAACAACCGACTCATTTTGAACCGGTTGTTTGCGTCTGTGTATCACTGTCCGGAGAAAACATAGCTGCAATTGCTTCCGCAGAATCCTCGACAGTGGATTGATACGCTACCATGACATATAACAATTCGTCGCTGTTGGTATATGTTGTTTTGCGGGCATCAGATCCGTTTAAATACTGCTGCGTGATTGTCCAATCGGACATATCGGTAAGCTGCATCTGAATCAACGATGAAATTTGAGATGCCGATAAGTTTGTTTCAAATGTACCGGATATCGCACCAAGCAAAGACGAATAATTCATTACAATACTTGGTGAAATCAGTTTATCGATAATGCCCATCATAACAAGCTGTTGATTTTTGATTCGATCACGATCACCGTTCGGAAGGTCTTTTCGACAGCGTGCAAACATTAATGCTGCTTCACCTGATAAATTCTGGGTGCCTTTTTTAAAGGTATACTTATCAATTGAGAAATTGTACAAGGAATCCACTTGTATCCCTCCTAACGCATCCACGATGTCGATAACCGAAGAGAAATTGACCCGGATGTAATAATCAATTTTTGTGTCAAGCAGCGATGCAACGGTCTGCATTGTACAATCGATACCGTAAAGACCGGAATGGGTCAATTTATCGTACATTTTCGCATTGCCGTAAAGCGGAGCATAAAAGTCACGGGGAATGCTTGTCAATAATATTTCCTTTGTGGTCGGATTAACAGTTACAAGCATATTTACATCGGAACGTCCGCTTGTGTCGATATCCCCATATGTATCAATACCGGAAATTAGCATATTAAAAGTACTGTCTGTTAGCGATGCGTCGGATGTGTTTCCGGAATCAATCGCGACCGTGCGTTGAATCTGATCGATTACTATTGTTTTTGTGCTAAAATCCGAATCGCTTTCTTCAATCAGTGTTCGGTAATTTTCATTTAAGACAATTGCTTCTACATCTTCATCGTAGAGTGCATCAATCATAGAATCAAAATCATTGTATGTGTCGGTAGTGATCGTCGTATTTAACTGATCATTGATTTCCGAAACCGCGTAATCTGTATTATCCAAATCAATCACACCACGTAAACCGAATGTCTCTGTTTTCAGATCTTTCAGCTTCTCCGCACTGCTCTCACTCAGAACAATCACCGAAAGTGTAATTGTTTTCGTGTTCGCACCGGATATGTTTTTTATCGTCGCATAGCTGTCATATACCATCAACGATGCAAACATCATCGCGATACTCAGCAGAACAGCAATGGTTCGAGTAATATAAATTACTGCTTTTCTTTTTTTCTTTCGTTTCTTCTTTAGCAGAAAAAACACGAGGAGATCAATCAGCGCAATTCCAACGCACAATGCGATACAGTATTTGGCAGGCAACACATTCAACAGCAAAATACATACGATCAGCAGCAGACTGAACAAAAGAAGCATCATTATAATGAAATGATTCAAATAATTACGTTTGATTTTTACATTTTTGGGACGGGGGATCTTTCTTGACATTTTAACACACTTTACTTTTTGAATTAACAACTTACCTATTATAGCACTTTCAAATTCTTTGTAAAGTGTTTGCACTTAAGCTGAAATCATTTACTCGCTTCCTATAAAAAAATACCGTCTGTTAAAGACGGTATTTGAATTGAGTTGAAATCTATTTTATATTATAGAAAGCGTCCATACAGGGAAAGATCGCAACATCGCCAAGTTCTTCTTCAATGCGCAACAATTGATTGTATTTTGCCACACGATCGGTTCGGCTCGGGGCACCTGTTTTGATTTGACCTGCATTCAGCGCTACTGCAAGATCCGCAATGGTCACATCCTCAGTTTCACCGGAACGATGGGAAATCACTGCTGTGTATTTCGCCCGCTTCGCCATCTCGATTGCATCAATGGTTTCTGTGATTGTGCCGATTTGGTTGAGTTTAATCAAAACCGAATTCGCACATTTCATTTCGATCCCTTTTTTGATTCGTTTTGTGTTTGTAACGAATAAATCATCTCCGACAATCTGGATTTTTTTGCCGAGACGTTCGGTCAACAGGGTCGTACCTTCCCAATCTTCTTCATTCAACCCGTCTTCGATCGAAATAATCGGGTACTTGTCAATAAGCATTTCGTAATAATCGATCATTTCAGCGCTTGTTTTCACAACGCCTTCCCCGCTCATATGATAGTTTCCGTCTTTTTCATCGTAGAAAGAACTTGCAGCAACATCCATTGCAAGACAGATATCAACCCCGGGTTTATAACCGGCTTTTTCGATCGCCTCTACGATAACCTGAATCGCTTCTTCATTGCTTTTCAGATTCGGTGCAAACCCACCTTCATCGCCGACTGCTGTATTATATCCTTTCGCTTTCAACACGCCTTTTAGTGTGTGAAAGACTTCAGCGCACATCCTGAGTGCTTCACGGAAGGATACTGCTCCGACAGGCATAATCATAAATTCCTGAATATCTACATTATTATCTGCATGTTGCCCGCCGTTCAAAATATTCATCATCGGCACCGGCAATGTTTTGGCGTTGACACCGCCGATGTATTTGTAAAGCGGAAGTCCGAGTTCGTTCGCAGCAGCTTTTGCAACAGCCATCGAAACGCCGAGAATTGCATTTGCGCCCAAATGTGCTTTGTTTTCCGTGCCGTCAAGTTCAATCAGAAGACGGTCAATTGCAGTCTGCTGAAAAACATCAACGCCTTCCAATTCGGGAGCAATGATTTCCATCACATTTTTAACTGCGTTTTCAACCCCTTTGCCGAGATATCGCGATTTATCGTTATCTCTGAGTTCGACTGCCTCAAATGCTCCTGTAGATGCGCCCGAAGGAACTGCTGCTCTGCCATAATTTCCGCTTTCCAAGATAACTTCCACTTCGACGGTGGGATTCCCGCGGGAATCCAGAATTTCTCTTGCTATGATTTCAGTAATGATTGACATATTTGTACTCCTTTATTTCTTAATTAAACTGTGTCCGTCCATTTCTTCGGGCACTTTCAGGTTCATGATATCTAAAACAGTCGGTGCGATATCGCACAATCTGCCGTTTTCAACTTGACCGACCTGTTCGTCCGCAACAATGAAAAATACGTCGTTTGTGGAATGAGAAGTAATCACATCTTCCCCGTCTGACATATATTCCGCATTTCCGTGATCAGCCGTAATGAGCATGGCATAACCATGTTCTTTTGCTGCGGCGCAAACTCTTCCGACGCATGTATCTACCGATTCTACTGCTTTCACCGCAGCTTCAATGATACCGGTATGTCCGACCATGTCACAATTTGCAAAATTGACCACAATGAAATCATACGGCGTCTCGTCCATTTTTTCTATCAGCTTGTCAGTTACCTCAAATGCACTCATTTCAGGCTTTAAATCGTACGTAGCGACCTTTGGTGAGGATATCATAACCCTCTCTTCATTCGGATAAGGCGTTTCGACTCCTCCATTGAAAAAATAGGTAACATGCGCATATTTTTCTGTTTCTGCAATTCGAAGTTGGTGCATTCCCTGACTGCTTAGATATTCGCCCAAAGTATTTTTCAAAGCAGCCGGGCAAAATGCGACTTCCACCTTGTCGAAGTTGGACTCATACATTGTCAAAGAAACAAATTTAACCTCTACTGTCTTTTCTCTGTCAAATTCTTCGAAAATGTTGAAGGTAAATGCTTTTGTCATTTGCCTTGCCCGATCCGGTCTGAAATTGAAAAAGATAATACTATCATTATCATTAATCGTGGCAACCGGCAAACCGTTTCTTTTGATCACCGTCGGAACAATAAACTCATCCGTCACATTTTCTTGGTACGACTGTTCGACTGCCGCAAGCGGATCGGTGGCAGTATGTCCAATTCCCAGAGTCATCGCATTGTACGCTAACTTAATACGTTCATACCGGTTATCGCGATCCATTGCGTAGTAACGTCCGCTGACTGTAGCTATTTTCCCGACACCCACCTCATCCAGATATTGCTGTAAGTCACTGATATAATCAATACCGGATTTCGGAAGCGTATCCCGACCATCCATAAAACAATGCAGAAATACTCGATCAAAATTCTGCCGCTTCGCAAATTCAACAAGTGCTTTATAGTGTTTTTCCGCAGAGTGAACACCTCCGTCAGAAACAAGTCCCATCAAATGAAGCGCAGTACCATATTGTTTTGCGTTTTCGATTGCATGCAGGAATGCCGGATTTTCAAAAAAATCTCCGTCGTCTATCGATTTTGAAATACGGGTCAGTTCCTGATAAACAACTCTTCCTGCTCCGATATTCAAGTGTCCGACTTCGCTGTTACCCATCTGACCTTCGGGAAGACCGACACTCAATCCACTGCAGGATAATTTTGAATTCGGATACTCTTTCAGTAATCTATCAATATTTGGTTTCTTTGCAGCCATAATTGCATTCCCTTGCGGGGAATTGCTGATGCCGTACCCGTCAAGAATGGTCAATAGTACTTTTTTCATACTTCTCCAATTAACCCGTTTTGCTTTCGCTATCGATCATAATGCACAATTTCGATGAAATCTGCTTTCAGACTTGCTCCGCCAACCAATACACCGTCAATATTCGGCATTGCCATAAGAGATTTGATATTGGATGCATTAACACTGCCTCCGTATAGAATACGAATTTCATCTGCGGATGCTGCAAAAACCTCTCTCAAATACGCTCTGATATTTTTGCAGGCATCTTCCGCTTGTTCGTCTGTAGCGGTCTTACCTGTTCCGATGGCCCATACCGGTTCGTAAGCTACAATTATTCTATCACCTGAACCGATATTTTTCAATCCGTCCAGCACTTGTCTGCGAAGTACTTGATTTGTTACCCCAGATTCTCGTTCTTGCAGATCCTCACCGATGCACACGACAGGGAGAATATCTTTATCCAGTGCTTTGATGACTTTTCGGTTCACTGTATCATCCGTTTCCCCGAAATATTTTCTGCGTTCGGAATGTCCGATCAGCACCAAATTGATTCCAAGCTCCTTGAGCATATCTGCCGATATTTCGCCGGTATATGCACCGCTGTCTTCGAAATGCATATTTTGAGCACCGATATGGATATTGCACTCTTTTGTCATTTTCAACGCGATCTCCAACGAAGTGAAAGGTGGAAATATCATCACTTCGCGATCTGATGCATCCAACTGAGCCGAAAACTGCTCGAAATACGCTTCCGTTTCACTTTGCAGTTTGAACATTTTCCAGTTGCCTGCGATTACTTTTTTTCTCATGCCATTCACACCTTATAAAATAATTTTTACTCCGGGAAGTACTTTTCCTTCGAGCATTTCCAGTGAAGCTCCCCCGCCGGTTGATACATGTGTCATTTTCTCTTCCAACCCAAATTGCTTGATTGCTGCAGCACTGTCCCCTCCGCCGATAATCGAAATACTCTCAGAATCGGCAATTGCTTGTGCAATCAGTCGAGTGCCGTCCTCGTAATTTGACATTTCAAAGACACCCATCGGTCCGTTTAATACAATAGTCTTACTCTTCAAAATAATTTCACTGTAAATTCGGATTGTTTCAGCGCCGATATCAAGCCCCATAATATTATCCGGAATCTCATTGATTTTGTATTCATTCTTCGCTGTTTCATTCGAAAATTCTGTTGTACCCGTAATATCAACAGGCAACAGCAGCTTTGCCCTGGAGGTTTTCGCACTTTGTAAGATTCGGTTCGCAAGCTCGATTTTATCTGTTTCAACAATTGATTTGCCGACAGAATTCCCCATTGCTTTTGCAAATGTAAACGCCATCGCACCACCGATCAGGATGTAATCAGCTTTGTCAAGCACGTTTTCAATCAGACCAATCTTGTCGGATACCTTTTTCCCGCCGATAATGACAGTCATCGGGTGTTCCGGATTATCCAATACTTCGAGCAGATACTTGATTTCGCGTTCAATGAGCAATCCGCCGTACACAGGCAGATAATCTGCCACGCCGACCGTAGACGCGTGTGCCCTGTGAGAAGCTCCAAAGGCATCCATCACAAAAATGTCTGCCAGTCCCGCCAGTTCTTTCGCAAACGCGGGGTCATTCTTTTCTTCTTCCGCTCTGTATCGCACATTTTGCAGGAGAATAACCGTTTTATCGGATTTTTTAAATTCTTCAACCGCGTTTTTTGTCTTGTCTCCGACAACTTGATCATCATCGGAAAAACCGACTTCTTGTTTCATTTGTTTCTCAAGTTCGATTGCGACAGGCGCCAGTGAATATTTCGGATCGGCTTTCCCATCCGGACGTCCCAAATGGGAGCAAAGAATCACCTTTGCTCCTTTGGATACGAGGTATGTGATTGTCGGAACTTCACTGACAATACGCAAATTATCTGTTATCGTTCCTTTTTCGTCAAACGGCACGTTAAAATCTACGCGCATAAGAACTGTTTTTCCTTGAAAATCAACATCATGAATTGTTTTCATTCCGTCACCTTTGTTACTTTTTTGCGATATATGTCGCCAGTCTGATCAGCTGATTCGTATACGACATTTCATTGTCATACCATGAAACGATTTTGACAAGCTGTTTTCCGTCGACATCCATAACCGCAGTCAGTTTAAGATCAACAAGTGAACCGAAACTCATACCAATGATATCTGTAGAAACAATCGGATCATTTGTCACGCCGAGTGTTTCGTTCGCGGCAGCTGTCAATGCAGCATTGATTTCTTCCGCCGTTACTTTTTTCTTCAGTTCGCAGGTCAAATCAACGAGCGATCCGGTCTTGACGGGCACACGCAGTGCATATCCATCCATCTTCCCTTTCAACTGAGGAAGCACCAGTCCCACTGCGGCGGCCGCTCCTGTTGTTGTCGGTACAATATTTTCAGCAGCAGCACGCGCACGTCGGAGATCTTTGTGCGGGCCGTCGAGGGTAACCTGATCGTTTGTATATGCATGAACGGTTGTCATATATCCCATTTCAATGCCAAAAGATTCGTCGAGTACTTTTGCGACTGGTGCAAGACAATTTGTCGTGCAGGATGCCCCGGAAACAACCGTTTCCGTACCGTCGAGCACATTATGATTTACATTATACACAATCGTTTTCATATCACCTTTCGCAGGTGCTGAAATGATGACCTTTTTTGCGCCGGCTTTGATATGTTTTTCCGCACCTTCTTTGTTTGTGAAAAACCCTGTGCATTCCAACACAACGTCAACATCAAGATCTTTCCATGGCAAGAGTTCCGGGTCTTTCTGCGCATAAACCATGATGTCTTGACCATCAACATAAATCACATTGTCTTTTGTGGTGATGGAATCAGATTTGTATTTTCCTTGGCAAGAATCGTATTTGAGTAAATGAGCAAGCGTTTCCGCATTCGTTAAATCATTAATTGCGACAATATCAAACCCTTCTGTTCCAAACATTTTGCGGAACGCCAATCTCCCGATTCTTCCAAACCCATTAATTGCAACTTTTACAGTCATTTTTTCCTCCTAAAAATAGCTTTGTATATTTATTTCAATAAAGCATCTGCACAGCCTTCGTCCGTGACAATAATCACGTCCTTCATAAATCTGCTTAATGCTCTTATTGCATTTTCTTTGGATTCGCCGCCCGCTACCGCTATTTTAACGGGAATCCGTTTGAGATCTTCCAGTTCCAGACCAATTCCAGATGATTTTTTGATCACTTCACCATCCGTGCTCAAATAATATCCGACAGCTTCCGCAGCCGCATGCATCTGGAAGATTTTATCTTTTTCAATTTTGCTTAAATGTCTGAATTCTGCAAGTACTTCGGGTTTTCCGACTCCAAAAATAAGAATGTCAATCTCTTTGTATTTCTGTGTAACAGCTTTGATATCAGGATGATTCGCAAGACTCAGAATCAAATTTGTATCGATTGTATCGGGAATATTTAATTCATACATATCACATTTTAGTTTCATGCTTGTATAAAACGCGATCGTATTTGCCTGGTAAGAATGGCTGCTGCCAATAGCGCCCCTAACAGGAATTACCGTATAATTCGGTTTCGATACCGTTCTGAGATTATCTGCGAACGCTTTTAAAGCCGTACCTCCCGATACGGCAATTAAACCGCCTTTATCCAATTGTTCAGCAAAATAGCTTTCCGCTGCGAGACCTAAATTATTGAGAGCACTCGATTCCTTATCACAATTTCCTCTTGAAATAATGACTTTTTTGACTCCGAGTAAAGATTGCAGTCGCATTTCTTTCTCATATGAAGAGAATATTTTTGTGAAGTACTCATATAAATATGGCGTTACGTCCTCTGCTTGTTCATTCAGCAATACGCCGCGTTTATCAATCAAAATAACATTTTTTTTGTATAAGTACTCCAAGTGATTTCGCACCTGCCGCTCAGGGATATGCAATTGTTCTGTAATTTTTCTTCTGCCTGCAGGCTGATTGTGTTTGATATAATCCAATATCTGATACCGTTCATAAATCGACTGAATAGCATCCTCACCCACCAAACGCTGTGCACTGAACAAATCCATTATTTACTCCTATAACGGGACAAAACTGCCCCTACGGGACAGTTTTATTATAACGTGATTGATTCCTTTATGCAATAGCTACATTATATCAAAAAGAATTTTTCTTGCAAACAATATTATTGATTCCTGCGATGCAAATATTCTGCCAGGGAAACTAGAAACTCTGCATCAGATGCGAATAACTGCAGCGATTGTATTGCCAACCGATAGAGTTCGTCCACTTTTGCGTAGGAAGCTTCCAGCCCGTAGACAAAGGGGTACGTCATTTTATTGTGCGCAATATCCGTGTCGGTATTTTTCCCGAGAGACTCCGTACTTCCGATCAAATCAAGAATGTCATCTGTAATCTGAAACATCAGTCCGAGTGCATCTCCGTATATGCTAAGTACCGATATTTGTTCATCGTCCGCCTGAGCAATCGCTGCCCCCGCAAGTATTGACGCCTTGATTAGTGCACCTGTTTTATGCATATGAATATAGTCCAAAATTTGAGGGTCGGGATCTTTTCCCTCATTTAAGATATCCGCTACTTGTCCGCCAATCATACCATCGGTACCCGCAGATGTTGCTATTATGGAAGAAGCACTCATATACGCGTCTTTTTGGGATGCTTTAGAATAACCGCGTATAATGGTTTCATATGCCAAATTCAAAAGAGCATCACCGCTCAAAACGGCTACAGCTTCGCCAAATACGATATGATTGGTCGGTTTTCCCCTACGCAATTCATCATCATCCATGCATGGAAGATCGTCATGAATCAAAGAATACGTGTGAATCATCTCAATCGCTGCAGCAAGAGGTTCACTGTCAGCTATGTTTCCGCCGCAGAGTTTGCATGTTTCGGTGAGCAGTATCGGTCTGATGCGTTTTCCGCCTGCGAAAAGACTGTACTCCATGCTGTTATAGATCTCTTGCGGATAGGATATATTGGGAAAGTATTTGCGAAGCAACTGCTCGGCTTCTTCTGCTTTCTTGATCAATTGCTGCTCAAACAAGTTATTCCACTTCTCCCGTATTATAATCCGCTTCCTTGTATTCGCCGTTTTTTGTCAGCAATACCTTTACTTTTTCTTCTGCCCTGCCGAGTTCTTCGTTGAGTTTTCCAATCAGTGACATACCTTCTTCAAACATACGAATGGAATCGTTCAGGCTGATCTTATTGGATTGAATATCTTCGACAATTTCTTCCAGACGGTTCATATTTTGCTCAAAAGTCACATCTTTGTTCATACGCTCCGACTCCTCTTTTCAATAACTTTTACATCTATGACATCCTTGTGCGTTACAATATTCAGTTCATCGCTTACTTGGATTGCATCAGCATGAATATATTCATTGTCTTTCTGAATGACACAGTAACCTCGCTTTAACACACTCTCGTATGATAACCCGTTCAGCAATACAGCGGTAGAATCAACTTTCGCTCTGATTTGATTCATCTGACTTCGCATGCGATCAATCAGCTTTTCGCTCAGGTAATCAACACTCATTGTATAAGTCTGGATTTTTTCAAATGGCCTTTCAAAAAAAGATAAATTCGAGATCGCTTTTATTTTCTGCCGCTCAAATGAAATTCGCTGTTGCAGAGATTCTTCCAGTATATGGCGATATCGTTCCATAGCAAAGGTGACATCTTCAATATCGGGCACAGCAATTTCGGCTGCGGCAGACGGCGTTGCCGCCCTTAAATCCGCAACAAAATCCGCAATGGTAAAATCGGTTTCGTGTCCGACCGCTGAAATAACAGGGATACGTGAGTTAAAGATACTCTCCGCTACAACGCGTTCATTGAATGCCCAAAGCTCCTCGATCGAACCGCCGCCTCTTCCGGCAATAATCAAATCGGCAAGTCCTTCTTTATTGATCAAATCAATCATAAGTGCGATATCCAGCGGAGCGGAATCCCCCTGCACCAGTACAGGGCATACAAGAATCCGTACTCCAGGAAATCTGCGCTTCATGATGGAAATCAAATCGCGTACAGCAGCACCTGTTGCTGAAGTGACCACTGCTATACGCCTCGGCAAAAACGGAATCTTTTTTTTACGGGAAGGATCAAAATATCCTTTTTCACGAAGCATATCCAGCAGCCGATTATATCGTTCATATAAAGACCCAATGCCATCTTCGTTCATTTTTTCGACATAAATCTGATACGTCCCGTTCTTTTCATAAACACTGACTCTTCCGCGAATAATGACGTTCATTCCATCAATCGGATCAAAATCGAGTCGATAAGCCGCGCTCTTGAACATGACACAACTGATTTTCGAATCATCGTCTTTCACTGAAAAATACAAATGTCCTGATGAATGACGCTTAAAATTCGATATTTCTCCCTTTACAATAACATTTGACAAAATATCGTCGAATTCCATCAATCCGCTGATGTATTTATTTAATTGGCTGACGGTTAACGATTTATTTTCCAACTGTCATCCTTTCTGTACGCGTTCTCCGATCAAAGCAACACCGACCGCATTGTCGTTTCCCAAATGATCCGCCGCGAAATACGGAGAAACCCCGACCTGTTCCAGCTTGTTTAATTGCACTCGTATATTAGTGCCGGAACTGACGCCCCCCGCAAACAACACTTGTTTCAAATCATATGTTTTTGCCGCAAATTGAACCGATTCGCATACCGATGCGCATATGTAATAAAATGAACTGCTGATCAATTCAATATTGGAAGCAGTTTTTCCTGCTCGCAATAATTGTGCTTCTAGACCGGAAAAACTGATATCACTCCCGCTTAGGCTTGTTTTCATCTTGATGACAGCAGATTCGTCGTAAACAGCATCCATTTCGGCACCGCAGGGAAATGACAAACCGCATAATACACCCACACGGTCAATTAATTGTCCTGCGCTGATGTCAATCGTTCTGCCGATAATATTCGACGAAAACCCGTCCTTCTCCTTTTTACACAGAAGCAGTTCCGTTGTCCCTCCGGAAAGCTGTACACACAAGAAACGTTCTGTATCCATATCGTTGTTATGAAATAAAGCGGCCTCGATATGCCCTTCCTGATGCGTTGTACGAATCAATGGAATGCTTTTCAATTGCGAGATGATCCGCGCTACGGAGATCCCTGCTTTGAAACATGGCATATAAGAGCCTTCCACCCTCCGGGGGGAAACGGAAACTGCAACCGCATCCGGTTTCAACTCGCCGATTTGATCAAAAAGTTCCGGAAGATTCTCAATATGCTGATAGAATGCTTCAGACTGACGCAAACCTCGCCCGCCATCCTTGACGGTTAAAATGCGTCTGAGATCGTATCGTACACTGCCTTCTGATACCACGCTGACCGATGTGGTGTAATTGCTGGTATCGATGCCGATAATCATTCAACCAGATCCTTCTTATATACGTTATTTAGCAGACCGTTTATAAATACCGAATCTTTTTCGTCACAGTAAATATGAGCCAACTTCACTGCTTCGTCAATCGCGCTGACTTGCGGAATATCTGGATTATAATTGATTTCGTAAATACCCAGCCGCAAAATAGTCAATACCGTTTTGGGAAGCCGCAATATGGTCCATCCCGACAGATTTTCTTCAATTGTTTGATCAATCTCATCCAAATGATCCAAAATACCCTGAATTGACTTTAATGCGTACTCACCCTGTGCGCCGCCAAGTGATTCGTCCTGCGCCAATTTCTCGTATTGTTGTTCAAAATCATCATGAAAATCTTTCTGGAATAATATTTTAAAAACCTTTTCTCGGGCTTCACTTCGTTTCACAATTCCTCCGTTGCCACTTTCGTGACGGATAATATTCATTGACTTTATAAAAGTCATTAAGCATATGTTGCTAATTTATTATTATATCACTATATCCGCTTTCGAATCAAGCATGCTCCGTTCCATAACAACGATACAGCATAAATAAAAAGCCGGGAAAACCGACTTTTATTTTCAATAACCGACCGTTTTATACATCAAAAGAGTTCCGGCGCAGGCAACGTTCAGTGAATCGATAGATCCGTAAATCGGAATTTTGACAAGAACATCACATATCTGTTTCACATTGGAGCTTATTCCGCTTCCTTCGTTTCCTACAATTAAAACGGTTTTATCTGCGTTAATGTCACAATCAACTTGTCCGTCCAGCGCAGATGCGATCACCATGTAACCATTTTCTTTCAGACGAAACAAATCCGCAACCGTACCATGTGCGCACGTGATATTCAAAAGAGCACCCGCACTTGCCCTTACTGCTTTATCGGAATAAATATCAGCAGTTGTTTCATCCGTAATCACCGCACCGTAGCCCGCACAAACAGCGCTGCGAATTAAGGCACCAACATTATCGCTGTTTTGTACCCCGTTCAGATAGAGAATTCGATTCTTGTCCATCACTTCTGAAAATGTGACTTGAGGAATTCGAAAAACTCCCATGATCCCTTGCGGCGTTTTTGTCTTTGAAATCGTTGCAAACAGTGCATCTGTCAGAGAAATGGTTTCAAAATCAATTGCATGCTCAAATGTATACGTTTCTGAAACAAGCAGGTACTCTGCATGAAAATTTGCGGCGAGCGCATCTCTTACAAATTTATCGCCTTCAATAACAAAAAGTCTATGCTCATCTCGATATTTTTTCATCTCAAGACTTCTGACCAATTTGATCAGCGAATTGTCTTTCGAACTCAGCATATCATTTCTGCCTCATTGTCAGTTTGTTGATTTCAGAACTGTCGCCCAGAACAATCAGTCTGTCTTTTGCGTGAATAATCTCTTCCGGCAGCGGATTGATAATAACATTGTCATTGCGTTTAATGATAATGACGTTTATGTTGTATTTAACACGCAGATTTAGATCAATCAGCGTATGATCCTTCCAATTTGGCAGTGCTTCCAACTCCATCAGCGTGTGTGTCGGGTCGAGTTCCACCAAATCCAGGAACGAAGAATTGGTCAAACTGTATGCGATTTTTTTACCCATTTCTTTTTCCGGCGAAATCACCTTGTCTACACCCAATTGATACAATACTTTTGTGTGTGTATCGTTCTGCGCCTTCGCATAAACGGTTTTAACGCCGAGTTCCTTGGCATTAATCACGCCGAGAAATGATGCATTCAAATCGGTAGACAATGCGATGATCACGACATCTACATTTTGTATACCGATGGATTTCAAAGCATGAATATCCGTAACATCTGCCTGTACAGCATAGGTTACCTGGTCTGCAATTGCATTGATCAATTCTTCCGATTTATCAATCGCATATACATCATGCCCTAAATTATACAGGTTGGTTGCCAGAGACGATCCGAAACTCCCCAACCCGAATATTGCAAATTGTTTCATTTGTTCTCCTTTTCCTTATCAGAAACAAAAAATAATTATAGCAGCAAATTACCGTCAGGATACTTATATGACCCCATTGTATTTCTCATCTCATTGAATCGATTGATCGCGTATGCTACTGTCATTACACCAACTCTGCCAAAAAACATTGTGAGAATAATTACCACTCTGCTGACCGAGCTCAAATTTGACGTAATACCGGTCGAAAGACCGACTGTACCAAATGCAGATACTACTTCAAACATCAGGTTTCCAAGTGGTATTTGTCCTTCGCTGACATACAGCACAGTAGTAGCTGTCAATATCCAAATAATACCCAGCATTGTAATTGCCATTGCCTTTTTGATCACGCTGCTGTTAATCCTTCTCTGATATACTCTGATTTCATCATATCCCTGAATGGTTCGGAACATTGCCAAAATAAACACACTGAATGATGTCGTTTTGACCCCGCCTGCTGTAGAACCGGGTGAGCCACCGATAAACATCAGAAGCATGATAACCATTTTCGTAAATGAATGCAATGAACCAATGTTTACTGTGTTGAACCCTGCAGTTCTCGGCGTGACTGATGTAAAAAGCGATGCCAACACTTTCCCGAAAAACGGTAAATCTCCTATGGTATTCGGATTGTTGTATTCGCTGGTAAAAACGCTCAGTGTACCGAACAAAATCAGAAACCCTGTTGCAATCAGAACAATTTTCGTATTGAATTCATATTGACTGAATTTTCTTTTCGATATGACATCCATCGCCACTGCAAAACCGATTCCACCGATGATAATCAAACATACAATTACGAGATTAAGAAGAATATTGGTGACAAACGGCATAAATCCGACTCCACCGCCCACAATGTCAAAACCTGCGTTGCAAAAAGCAGAGACCGCATGAAATACACTCATGAAAACGCCTCGTTCCACGCCATATGCAGGTATGAATACCCCGCAGAGCAAAACCGCCCCGATCGCCTCAACTATCAAGGTAAAGAATATAACATATTTCACGTATCGGATAATGCCTTCCAAACTGTCTGCGCTAAATGAGGTTTTCAAAAGCATACGGCTTTTCATGCTGATTTTTTTGCCGGTAATCAAGAACAGCAATGTGGCCATTGCCATAAAGCCCAACCCACCGATCTGAATCAGCAACAAGATAACAACTTGCCCGAATGTTGCCCAATAGGTACCGGTATCAACAACCACCAATCCCGTCACACAAACCGCAGACGTGGATGTAAAAAGGGCAGTAAGAAAACTGGCCCCTTGACCGTCTGTTGTAGCAATTGGCAGCATTAGCAGGAGAGCACCAGTTATGATTAATGCAGCAAAACCGATCACCAGTATCTGAGGATGGGTCATTCTCTTTAACTGAACACCGATTTTGTTCATTATATTAAACAGTTTCATTTTGTTATAATCTTTATCTTTCCGAAAATTTTGATTCTTCTCGATTCACTATATTATACGCAACTGCAGAAAAAATGCAACTGCTTTCTATATTTTAGAGAATTTCTTGCCATTAATCAAGCATATTGCTCGTTTCAGCGATAATTCATATTGTTTTCGCCATTTCATATGTGTTATAATGCCCGTGTTACAAATTCAATAAATTTGTAAGGGTAGGATGACATGAAAAAAATAACAAAGTTTTTACTGATCGGCGAACTGATCTTATTGGTCGCCTGTCTGGCGTTCAATACATACTTCAGCCTTCCGTACTACGAAATGAGCAGTGTTAAATTCCAGAATCTCGATAATATTCATTTGAGTGCAAAATATTTGCCATCCCAAAACGGGCATGGTATTGTTATTGCCACAGATCTCGCGCACGATAAAAGCGAATTGACTTCTTTGGTTTATGAACTCAGCAAACTGGGATACGGCATTTATTTATTTGATTTCCCTTCTCAGGGAGGTTCTGAAGGCAACATACCATTCCATTCCAATGACGGAACTTATATCGCCGAACAGTTTTATGATGCAATGGTTTCCTATTCGCAACTGGCAAATATGAAGGTCTCGAATATTCACGTGATTGGATATGGCACAGGTGCTCGGGCGGTTTTGCAGACGATCGCACTTGGATATTTACAACCGGAAAGCGTTACACTGATCGGAACAGATATCAATCTGACCGATAAAATACAATATAATGTTCTAAACTTTTCGAAAGACAGTGAACTTGCGTGGGTAAGCGGGATTGACCAGTATACCGGAGGCACCGCATACCACATTATTGCATCGCACATGGACAATATCTCCACTGCCGCAGACAATCAAAAACTGAGCGATATGCTGCAAACAAGTCCGACAGACGGCTCCATCGGAAATACGCTCAACACAGTCACTTACTCGGAAATCGGATATTCTGTTCATTATCTGTTAATCTCCGATGTATCTGTTATACAAAGTACTGTTTCGTATATTGCAGGAATCAACTCGATTCATTATGCACCACAAAATTTATTATTTGGAAGAGTCGCATCCCTTGCTGTTGTTTTTCTCTTACTGATGGGCATATTTTTCACCACTCAGGAATATACGAAAAAGAAATCCGCTTATATCAAACAGACATGCCTCGCGCTTCCGGAACATTTCATTCGGCATAAACTTTTGGCATGGATACCGGGGCTGGTATGTATTGTGATGTTTCCGTTAGCGCTCTATCTTATTCCGATCAGCTATCCGTATAATGACATTTTCAGGCTGTCCTTGGTTTGCTCTTACGGTATCATCATGTATCTGTTGTATAAATTCACCAATTTCAGCTATGATTTGGGAAAAAAATTATTTGTATTCGATACCTCAAAAAACGTAAAAGCAGGATTGATTGCAGGCGCAATTTTGCTCTGCGTTCTTACCGTAACATCGTTAACCGGTATGACTTACCTATTCTCTTATTTATCAAAATGGTTATGGATTGTAATATTCGCCGCTTCCTGCTACTTCATCTTTTATATAGATGAAAAAGAACGTCGTCTGTTTTGCGATTGTGGCAAAACGACGTTCAAACTGATTTTAATGAATTATATGTTGCTGTTTGCCGCTCCTGTTATATTCGCTGTAATCGGTATGTACAACACAGCATTTATGACACTGCTGGAAATTGCCATACTTCTGTTCGTACTGAGTACCGAGAAACTGCTGATCCCGTTAAACAGCCCGACACGCGTCAACGCACTTGTAAAAACCGTGTTGTTCCAGTTGTTGGTATTCGCACAAACAACCATGTTTCTGAACTGATAATTACGAAGGCGATTGCAACCGCCTTTTTTCTTTTGTAAATAAATATAATGACTCATTGTCATAACGTACCGCGGAGTGATGATTGACTGTGAAAAAAAAGATCCTCTCCAAAAGAATCAAATACTTGACTTTTTTTTCTGCGATATGCATTCTAATCGCATTTTTTATCGTTCAGAACAATGCCATCGTGACCAGCAGCCAAAACTACTGCAACAATAAAATTCCGGATGCATTTAATGGTTTCAGCATCATGCAAATTTCTGATTTGCACAATAAGAATTTTGGTAAAGACAACGTCAGGCTGATAAAAATAATCATAAAAGCACATCCGGATATCATTGTCATTACAGGCGATCTGCTCGACAGTAACCACACTGATTATGCAACTGCATTATCATTTGTCCGTCAGGCAGCGGTATACGCACAAATATACTATGTCAGCGGAAACCACGAATCGTACCTTCCGCAAGCGGAATATCAGCAGTTTTTAAACGACATTTCCCCATACGTTACGATTATGGATGATCGTTCGGCAATCATTAAAAAAGGCGATGATTGCATCAATCTGGTCGGACTGGCTGATCCCGAGATGGTAGACTCCATTCTTTCCGACGCAGGACAAAGACAAGACTCGTCAATCATACGATTGATGCAGCCCGGCGTATTTAACATTCTGATCTCTCATCGACCCGAATTGCTTTCCGTTTATTCTGCATGCGGATTTGATTTGGTGTTGAGTGGGCATGCACATGGCGGACAATTCAGATTACCTTTTGTAGGCGGTATTTATGCGCCGAATCAAGGGTGGTTTCCGGCATACAGCGAAGGGATCTATCAGTTGGACAAGACTGAAATGCTCGTCAGTCGAGGTCTCGGCAACAGCGTCATACCGATTCGAATTTTCAATCGTCCCGAAGTCGTTATACTAGAATTATGTACGCAATAATAAACATGCCTCTATCTCATATGCAGAATAATCCGACCGATTTTCATACTTCAATGATCTTCGATGTTTCCCCGGTTATACAAATAGAGCCGTTCTCTTCAATCAGAAATGTTTCTTCCGTCCCGATCAATCCATAACCCTCGATTCCTTTTTTCGGTTCGAGTGCAATTGTCATATTCGCCTGAAGGGGCTCATCAAACCCCATTGCAATGACCGGATACTCATCGATATGCAATCCGATTCCGTGTCCCAAAAATTTGACGGTTCTGTCTTTATAACCCATCAATCCTTTTTTTATCGTATCGGGTGTATCTGCCATAATTGTTTCATATATCTGAGCAGGAACCGCGCCGGGCTTCATCAGTTCCGCTGTTTTCCACATAATTTCCGCACACTGTGAGAATGTGTCGGAAACGATCTGTTCCGGTTTCGATCCAAACGAATACAAAGAAGTCTTATCCGTACTGTATCCATGATACCCAAACCCGAAATCTACTAACACAATATCACCTTTTTTCAGTTTTCTGCTTGCACTGCCCAAATACGGTGTAGCAGGAGATATCCCTGCAATCCCTCCGGGACCGTCAAAACTTGTCGGATAAAGACCGCTCTCAGAAAAAGCGACATAGCCCATATACATATCCCCATTGTTTCCCGAAAATCTGGAGAGCCCGTGATGCCCGAGTCTGATTGCCTCATTGAATATCTCTCCCACAAGCTCGACCTCGCTGATCCCCTCTTTGAGCAGACACGGAACTCGTTGCTCCGTCAAAATGCGGTGTCTTCTGCCCGCTTCCCTCTGTTGATTTATTTCATAATCGGTTTTCACCGAACGAACCGATTGCAACAATCGATCGATTCCAATTACAGACTCAAAATGGAAATATTTCGAAAACATTTCGTACCAGTTCATTGTTACCTGATTTTTTTCCAAATAAACTGTTTTGGGAAGATCTGCATACGCTGCAGCCGCCGATCGAAAGGATGGCATCTCGATAATATTGGCAAAACTGCTCTCCATGATTGCCCTCTCGTAGCTTCTTCGAACCCAAAGCACAGACTCCCCTTCCCGGCGTATTATGAGCATACCGCGCTGAATCGTACCGGTAAAATAATATTGATTCATATCGCTCGTGATTACCGCCATTTCCCAGTCTGGATACATTCGATTCATTTTCTGTTGAAATTTAGTCATACGAAGTGTCAGTTCGGTTTCGGATAATTGCAAATCTGTTTGCATTGATATACCTCGCTCGTTTATGTTGATTTATTATACCATGTCAGACACTGCTTCAAAAAGTGTTTCAGAATATTCACACAGCAGATATACTTGATTTTATGCCATTTTTCCTGTATATTATGTTACATCGCCAAGAAAGAGAATAACATTATGCTTAAAAAATTTATTCAAATGTATGTCCCTCATAAAAAATTACTGATACTTGATATGTCAGCTGCGTTACTGATGTCTGCAGTCGATTTGGCATTCCCTGTTTTAACGGGCAAAATCATTGATGATATCATTCCGTCAAAAGATTTTCGTCTGCTGGTTATTTTATGTGCGTCCACCGTCTTCGCGTACGCATTGAAATACCTGTTTGAATATATCGTTACATTCTACGGACATACGCTCGGTTTGCGCATCGAAGTTGATTTAAGAGAAAACGTATACCGACATCTCCAATCAATGTCGTTTTCTTATTATGACAACCAGAAAACCGGTCATATTATTTCAAGGCTGACGAACGATATTTTTGATATCAGCGAGTTTGCACATCACGGACCTGAAGATCTTTTCATTTCCGCGATCATCCTCATTGGTTCCTTCATTGCAATGATACAGTCCAATGCACTGCTGACCATTATTATTTTCCTAATTGTGCCGATTATGATTCTTTCGGCCGTTCATAACAACATGAAATGGGAAAATGCTTATATGGATGTCAAAAAGCAGAATGCTGAGATATCGGCACACATTGAAGACAGCATTTCCGGTATTCGCGTAGTAAAAGCCTTTACCAATGAAGATTATGAGATTCAGCGGTTCGGCGAAACATGTAAAACGTATAAAAATGTACGTGCCGCAACCTATAAATTTATGGCGAAATTCGTCAGCAACATGCACTTTTTTACCGGATTGCTCAACATTATCGTAATATTTGTCGGCGGATATCTGGTCTACACAAACCAAATGACCATCGGTGTATTGGTGGAATTTCTAATGTTTGTTAATGTTTTCGTACAACCGGTTCGACGCTTTACATCTTTGATTGAGGATTACCAAAAATCAGTAACCGGGTTTAAGCGTTGCATGGAGGTGTTGGCGATGGAACCGGAGATTAAGGACGCGACTGACGCAAAAGAGGCCGGTATTTTGGACGGAAATCTGATCTTTGATCATGTATCTTTCTCGTACGGAAACGATGTGCCGATTTTGCAGGATTTCAATCTGAATATTAAAAAAGGTGAAACGGTTGCCATTGTCGGTCCCAGCGGTGCAGGAAAAACAACCCTCTGTTCGCTCATTCCAAGATTCTATGAAATTACAGGCGGTAGTATTTGTATCGATAACACGGATATCAGAGACTTTACACAAGAGTCGTTAAGACGCAATATCGGAGTCGTCCAGCAGGACGTCTTCTTATTCAACGGATCCGTAAAAGATAATATTGCTTACGGGAAAGTGGACTCGTCTGACGACGAAATTGTTCAAGCTGCAATATTTGCAAATCTCCATGACTTTATTATGGAACTGCCAAATGGCTACGACACGATTGTCGGTGAACGCGGCGTGAAGCTTTCGGGCGGTCAGAAACAACGTGTTGCGATTGCAAGAACTTTTCTGAAAAATCCGCCGATCCTTATTTTGGACGAAGCAACTTCCAGTCTTGATAACGAGAACGAAAAGATAATTCAACAATCCTTCGAGAATCTGGCTAAAAACAGAACGACCCTTATTATTGCACACCGTCTGCAAACAATCGAAAATGCCGGCAGGATCATCGTCATGAATAAAGGTACCATTATTGAGGAAGGCACGCACAAATCATTGATTAAGAAGAACGGAATCTACGCCAAGCTGTACAATGCACAAAGCGTGGAAACACAATTAGCCGAATCATAAGTCAAAATGTAAAAGAAAGCCTGACATAATAGTCAGACTTTCTTTTATTTTGCCGTATAGATCAAAACGGCATCCCTTAGAAAGACAGCAAGTCCCGGCTGATACTTGTCGTAATACGCAGTGAATCGTTCATCGTCAACGTACATCCGCGCCACAGCAGCATGCGCTTGCTCACTGTATTCCGTCCAATAGCAGCAAAGCCATTCTTTATGCATTTCAGCTGCTTTTTGCGCAAGAGCAGACGCAGGATCGCCTTCGCGATATGCTTCGATCAGAATCCGAATCAGTTCATTCCCGAGTGCCTCGGTTTTTTGGTATGTACCCGCATCCATATTATTGATGCGCGCATAAGACGCATTTACTGATTCATCGCCATATTTTTCACGTATTTCTTTGCCGTATTTACGTTCATTTTCATCGATTAAATCTCTTTTAAATCCTTCAAATTTTTCTTGATCTGACATCATAATCCTCCCTTCCGCGGCAGCAATCGATTGATTTATAACTGCCAACTGTAAATTAACTTCTGTTATTTTGTCAAGAAGGATCTTTTTGTGTTTACACAACGCCTGTAACAGGTCAAACCGATCATCATTCACAATCGCAGCGATTTGACTGAGTTCCATGCCAAACGATCGATAATAAAGAATCTGCTGCAAGCGGTCTGTTTGTTCCGAAGTATAGATCCGATATCCGGAATCACTGATCTTCTGCGGTTTCAAAAGTCCGATTTGATCATAGTAGCGCAAAGTTCTGGTCGTGAGATTTGCCATATCAGCAAATTCCTTTATTGTGTACTCCATATATTTCCCTCTCAACAATCGTAGCATAAACCATAACGTAACGTCAATGTCAAGCGGAAAATTAAAAACCCGCCGGAATCCGGCGGGTATGTGGATATATGAACGTATTTGTCTGTAAAAAGTGATTAACCCCAGATTTTAAGGAACAACGGAGCAAACACCAAAGAAACAATTGTCATCAGTTTAATCAAAATGTTCAATGAAGGACCCGAAGTATCTTTGTATGGGTCACCGACTGTATCTCCTACGACTGCAGCTTTGTGTGCATCGCTGCCTTTTCCGCCGTGGGCTCCGCCTTCGATGTATTTCTTTGCATTATCCCACGCTCCGCCGGAGTTTGCCATTTGAATTGCCAGCAACACACCGGTTACAAGGGAACCGACCAACAAACCTGCCAACGCTTCCAGACCCAAGCATAAGCCAACTAATAAAGGAGCGATAATAGCGATCAAACCGGGAAGAACCATTTCTTTCAAAGCCGCTTTTGTCGAAATACCGACGCAAGTTGTGTAATCCGGTTTCGCCGTCCCTGCCAATATGCCCGGGATTTCTCTGAATTGACGTCTCACTTCGTCGATCATCTGATTTGCAGCTTTCCCCACAGCGCTCATTGTCAATGCGCTGAATAAGAAAGGCAGCATTCCGCCGAAAAGCATACCGATGATAACCAACGGCTTTAAGATCGATGTTTGCGCTGCATCAATACCAACAGCAGACGTGTAAGATGCAAACAGCGCAAGTGCTGTCAATGCAGCTGAACCGATTGCAAAACCTTTTCCGATAGCAGCAGTTGTATTTCCGACAGAGTCAAGTTTATCCGTAATTTCTCTGACGCTGTGATCGAGTTCTGACATTTCGGCAATACCGCCTGCGTTATCGGCAACAGGGCCGTATGCATCTACTGCAATTGTCATACCTGAAGTTGAAAGCATGCCGACAGCGGCAAGAGCGATACCATACAGTCCGCCGCCCAAGAAATATGCCAAAGCGATTGCCACACAGATCAGGATAACCGGCAGCGCCGTCGACATCATACCGACAGAAAGACCGGTGATAATGTTTGTTGCTGCGCCTGTTTCACTTTGCTGTGCAATTCTTTTTACATATTTAAATGAGTCAGAGGTGTACAGTTCAGTGATTTTCCCGATTGCGATACCTACAGCCAAACCGGCAACGATACCGATAAAGTACTTCATATCACCCAAAACAAATTGTGTAAGGAAGTAAGCAGCGATAATAACAACAATGCCGCTTGCGTAAGTTCCCAAATTCAATGAGTTTCTGGGATCCTGTCCTGCTTTGCCTTTCACGAAGAACGTTCCGATAATCGATGCGATAATACCGATTGCTGCAAGTGCAAAAGGAAATAAAATAAATTTAATCCCTCCGAGTACCGCACCCAACGTTACCGCAGAAATGATAGATCCGACATATGATTCATATAAATCAGAACCCATACCTGCAACGTCACCGACGTTATCCCCTACGTTATCTGCAATAACAGCAGGATTTCTCGGATCGTCTTCAGGAATGCCTGCTTCTACTTTTCCGACGAGATCGGCACCTACATCAGCAGCCTTGGTATAAATACCCCCGCCGACACGTCCGAAGAGTGCGATGGATGATGCGCCCAAACCAAATCCGGTCAAAACAACTGTGTTGCCGCCGAATATGAGGTAACATACCGTAACGCCGACGATACCAAAACCGACAACGCACAAACCCATCACCGCGCCGCCTCTGAACGCAATTTTCAGTGCAGCAGCCAAACCTGTCGTTCTTGCTGCATTTGCAGTTCTGACATTCGCCTTTGTGGCGACGCTCATTCCGCAAAAACCCGCGAGAACCGAAAGTACTGCGCCAAACAAGAAACATATCGCAGTCGGCAATCCTAATGTGAATGCCAATACAACAAACAGGACTGCTACAAAGATAGCGATAAATTTGTATTCGCTTTTCAAAAATGCCATTGCACCTTCATGAATGAAAGATGCGATTTCTTTCATTCTGTCTGTACCGGCGTCGGCGCTGTTGATTGACTTTGTTAAAAACAATGCAACCAACAATGCCAATATCCCTGCTATGGGAGCAAGATATAAGATGATTTCCATTTTTCCTCCTAATTAATTAACTGTATAAAGCGCTGAATAAAAAAATAACAGCCATGAAAATAATGCCAGAGACAACTGTAACCCTTTGCAAAATAGACTGCAAATCTTTTGATCTGCTTTTGCCGAAGAGGGACTCCGCACCGCCGGCGACTGTGCCGCTCATGCCTGCGCTCTTTCCTTCTTGCAAAAGAACTGATGCAATCAATATAATACTTGAGACAAATACTATGATCGCTAATGCTAATTTCATACGATACCTCCACACTTTTACAAGTAGAAATTATATCACAAAATACTTTATTTTCAAAGAAAAATAATCCCAACCAACTATTTTTATATCATTGCTGCGAATCCCTTTTTCAGTTGATTCCTACGAAACGGTTGTGCTAAAATAAGACATATTGTTCGAACGAAAGGTATTACATGAATAAAATCAAAATGATTGCAACGATCGGGGTATGTAAGGTGCTTATCTTCGGTCTGAATCTGTTCGGATTTTCTGCCAATAACCTGCCGGGCAACATCTGCCTGAAAATATACCCCAATATTCTTTTGGATATGAAACTGCCGAAATTACTCATTTTTATTACCGGAACAAACGGTAAAACCGTTTCTTCCATTACACTCAGCCACATTTTGCGCGAGAAGGGGCTGACGGTTGTCAATAACAAGGAAGGCAGCAATATGAATTCCGGTATTATATCCAAGATGATCAAATATTCAAACTTAGCCGGAGAAATCAAAGCGGATGCCGCCGTATTGGAAGTAGATGAAGATGTAACAGCAAAACTCTGCAAACAACTGCATCCTGATTATCTGCTTGTGACCAATTTATACAGAGACTCGATCAGCCGCAATGCACACCCCGATTTTGTTTTCGAAAAGCTTGAGAAAATTCCCGCGGAACCGACATTGATTCTGAATGCCGACGATATGCTGTCCTGCACGCTGGGACGCGAAGGCAACAGAAAAATATTCTACGGAGCCGCAAAAGCGCCATTTGCAACCGATCAATGCGAAAATATTATCTGCGACGTGAAAGTCTGTCCACAGTGCTTAATGCCGATCACCTACGAATACATTCAGTTCCATCATATCGGACGTGCGCATTGTCAACATTGCGGATACAGCATGCCCCAACCTCAGATTTATGCCGATGAAATCAACTCCGAAACAAACACGTATCGTGTCAATGACAAAATCCGTTCTCATGCCGCACTACAAACATTCCCTACCGGCAATCTTTTCGAAATCTACAACAATCTCGCAATCGTATCATTGTGTTTGGATCTTGGCTACGATCTGGAATTTCTGACAGAATCATTGCAATCGCTCTCGAAAGCCGGCGGACGTTATGAAGAAGTGCGTGTGAATGATACAGATATCATTTCTATGGTCGGCAAATCACAAAATCCGATTTCCTGTTCCCAAAGTTTTGCCAAAGCAAAAACGATCACCGGGAAAAAGGTAATACTCATTGCTGTAAATGACCGTGAATATGGATTACACAGTCATCATGAAGACACCTCGTGGTTCTATGATACCGACTTTGAATTTCTTATCAGTGATGATGTGTTAAAATATATTGCCATCGGTCCGAGAGCAAACGATGTTGCCCTCAGACTCGTATTGGCAGGAGCTGATCCGGGAAAAATCGAAATCACATATCAATATGACACAAAAGTCGTGAAAATGATCGATTACGACGCAGTCAAGGGCGGTACTATTTTATACTTCTTTGAAGTTTATTTCAGAGAATGGTCAAAAAAATTAAAGCAGGCATTGGTTATGGAGGGCAAACTACATGAAAATCATTAAGATCGAATATATCTGCCCTGAATTATGCCATTTTTACGGGGATCACGGAAATCTTCTTTATCTCCAGAAAAAAGCAGAACTGATGGGCAACCGCATTGAAATCATTAAAACTCCCCGCGGCGAAAACCCTGCATTTATAAATGGACAAGTCGATATGGTCTATATCGGACCCACGACAGAAAACCAACAATCGGTGCTGATACAGGCATTATCCGCATATCGCAATGAATTGCATGACTTCATCGAAAACGATGGATATGTGCTTGCCACAGGCAATTCAGCCGAAGTATTCTATGATCATATTACACTGACAAACGGGAATCAATTGGATGGACTGAAATTCTTCCCGTTGGAAGCGCAACGTTTTGATGGAAAACGCTATTCCGTTAACGTGATTGCAGAATATGAAGGGCAGAAAATTGCGGGATATAAAAATCTAATGACAAAAACCGTAACAGAACACAATCCCTATCCTTTCTCCCGCGTACTGAAAGAAAAAGGTGTTTTGGTACACGATCAATGGGAAGGAATCCATTATCGCAATTTATTTGCAACCTATCTTTTGGGTCCCGTCCTGCTGCAAAACCCATATTTTTCGAATTCTCTGCTCAAACAATTATTCGGTGAATCATACTGCGAATGCTACATCCCCTTTGAGCGAGAAGCTTACGAAGCACGCATCCATGATGTGATGACGGCGAAACACCCTGATCATAACGGATGAATTCAACCAGACGGCATTTGCCGTCTTTTTTATTAAATTGTTATTATAATTATATAAATGCATTTACATTTTATCAATTCAGTATTACAATTATTTTATTATTGGGCAGAAGGGAGAATGTTATGCAAAAAAACGTGTACAGTCTGGTTTTAATGGATTCGGTTGTAAAAGCGGTCGATCGTGTTGCGTACAAACAAAAAACGAACCGATCCAATATGATCAATCGGATACTTGCTGAGTATTGTTCCTGCATTACACCCGAAATGCGCATAAAAGATATTTTCAGTCATATCGAAACACTGATTGATACGGATCGCTTTCAGTATATACATTCTCCGTCGGACAGCATTTTTGCAGTGCGAAGTGCTTTGGATTACAAATACAATCCTTCCATTCGCTATTCGGTGGAATTATATCGAAACTGCGAACTGCACATAGGAGTCTTGCGCGTTTCGCTGCGCACGCAGAATCCTAAATTAATTCATTTTTTAAGCGATTTTTTCGGGCTTTGGTCCGCAATAGAGCTCGATCTTCTGAAGGGATCCTACCCTGATATAAAGCCTGAAACGATTGTTGATTCGGGTAAATTCGAAAGAAAATTTGCAGCTCCGGAAATATACAACGACTGTGAATCAAACCTCATCGGAAATTCTATTGCATCCTATCTCGATTTTTTTGATACAGCACTGAAATCTTATTTCCAAGACTGCGCAGACCACCAAAATCCAAAACCGCACATGGAATCAATATACAGAACTTATTTGAAAAAGAATAAAACGATTTTATAACTCATCGGAGGTATCTATGAATACTCAAAAACTAACACAAAAATCAATTGAAGCAATTCAAAATGCACAAAGCTACAGTGTGGAATACGGAAACCCTCAAATCGAACAGGAACATCTCGTCTATGCGCTGATGTTGCAGGAAAACGGATTAATCCCTGAACTGATCAAAAAGATGGGAATCGATCAGAAGTCCTTCACAAATTCCATTCGAAAAGAAGTGGAAAAGCTGCCAAAAATGTCCGGCGGAGGACGGGAGAGCGGAAAAGTATACATCTCCGCTGAGGTTGACAATACGCTGGTAGCGGCGGAACGCACTGCCGAAAAAATGAAAGACGAATTTGTATCAGTCGAACATATTATGATTGCAGTTATCGAGAAACCGAATGCGGCAATCAAAAGAGTGCTTACGGAATATCTTTTTGAACAAAGTAAATTCATGAACGTACTGTCTTCTGTGAGAGGCAATACCAGAGTCACGACAGATACGCCCGAAGACACTTACGATGCATTGGAAAAATACGGCAGAGATCTTGTCGAAATGGCGAAGAACAACAAGCTCGATCCGGTGATCGGGCGCGATGAAGAAATCAGAAATGTGATTCGGATCCTCTCAAGAAAAACAAAAAACAATCCTGTCTTAATCGGAGAACCCGGCGTCGGTAAAACTGCAATTGCGGAAGGATTAGCTCTGCGTATCGTTCGAGGAGACGTACCAAACAGCTTAAAAGATCGAAAAATCTTTTCTCTTGATATGGGATCATTGATCGCAGGTGCAAAATTTCGCGGCGAATTCGAAGAGCGTTTGAAAGCGGTTTTGGAAGAAATCAAAAAAAGTGAAGGACAGATTATTCTGTTTATCGATGAGCTGCATACCATCGTCGGCGCGGGAAAAACGGAAGGATCCATGGATGCCGGCAATTTGCTCAAACCCATGCTCGCACGTGGCGAATTGCATTGTATCGGAGCAACGACACTTGATGAGTATCGGAAATACATCGAAAAAGACCCTGCTTTGGAACGTCGTTTTCAGCCGGTCATGGTTAATGAACCGAATGTGGAAGATACCATCTCTATTTTGCGCGGACTGAAGGAACGCTACGAAGTTTACCACGGAGTTAAAATTCAGGATCAAGCACTGATCGCTGCGGCTGTTTTGTCACATCGCTACATTTCGGATCGTTTTTTGCCGGATAAGGCGATCGATCTTGTTGATGAGGCCTGCGCAATGATCCGAACGGAAATTGATTCCATGCCGATGGAACTTGATGTCATAGCAAGGAAAATCATGCAACATGAAATAGAAGAAGCCGCTTTGAAAAATGAAAACAACAAGCTCTCAGCCGAACATCTTAAGGAAATTCAAAAAGAACTCGCTGATATGCGTGCCGAATTCAACGAGATGAAGGCAAAATGGGAAAACGAAAAAAATGCCATTTCGAAAGTACAAAAATTACGCGAAGAACTTGAACAAATCAACGCCGAGATTGAAAAAGCTGAGCGTGAATATAATCTGACCAAAGCAGCCGAACTGAAATACGGCAAACTGCCGCAAATCCAGAAGGAATTGGAGGCAGAGGAACAGATCGCCGAAGAAGCAGAACACGGGAACTCACTGCTTCGGGATAAAGTAACCGAAGAAGAAATCGCGCGCATCATCGCCAGATGGACAGGCATCCCGGTTTCAAAACTTTTGGAAGGCGAACGCGAGAAACTGCTTCATTTGGAAGATATTTTGCACGAACGTGTGATCGGTCAGGATGAAGCCGTACAAAAAGTAGCAGAAGCAATTCTTCGTTCGCGTGCCGGCATTCAGGATCCGAACAGACCGATCGGCTCTTTCCTGTTCCTCGGTCCAACCGGTGTCGGGAAAACCGAGTTGGCAAAGACACTTGCGCAGGCGCTGTTTGACGATGAGCATAACATGATTCGAATTGACATGACAGAATATATGGAAAAATTCTCCGTATCCCGCCTGATCGGCGCTCCTCCCGGGTACGTCGGATACGATGAGGGCGGACAGCTGACCGAAGCTGTTCGAAGAAAACCGTACAGTGTGCTTTTATTCGATGAAGTGGAGAAAGCACATCCCGATGTTTTTAATATTTTGTTACAGGTTCTCGATGACGGAAGAATTACCGATTCTCAGGGCAGAACCGTTGACTTTAAAAATACGGTGATCATCTTAACATCCAATCTCGGTTCAAACTACATCTTGGATGGTATCGATACCGACGGACAGATTACGGAAGCAACAAAAGAAAATGTCGAACATTTACTGCATCAACAATTCCGTCCGGAATTTTTGAACAGACTGGATGATATCGTCTTCTTCAAACCGCTGAGCAAAAACGAAATCGGCTCTATTGTCGATTTGCTGCTCAACAATCTAAGAGATCGCTTGAAAATACAACAACTTACCTTTGAAGTAACTGATGCAGCGAAAAGCTTTATCATTGAACAAGGCTATGACCCGACGTATGGCGCACGTCCGCTGAAACGATACATTCAGAGACATGTGGAAACACTGATCGCCAAAATGATTATCAGCGAAGATTTAGCCGCAGAAACAAATCTGACTGTTGATTTAAAAGATGATCAGTTAATTATTACCATATAACAATCAAAATAAGACCTCCTCATGCGAGTAGGTCTTATTTATTTTCTTCATCTATTTGATGTTTGATTAACAAAAAACAGATCATCATCATTTGTATTTCCGCCAAAACAGGTTACGATCTGTATACGCTCAAAAAACACTCGATTTAAAAAAAGATGATATCATGCACATTCTGAAAACAATGCAAAATATCGCCCTTCGCTTTCTATGATAACGTCATATTATGCAATCGATTTGTTGTTTATATTTTCCCTCTTCGATTGACAATGCCGCAAAATATATTTATGATTATGTATTATCGGACAAGGAGGAAACAATGGACAAAAACAAAAAAAAGAACGGACTTATCGGTGAATTCAAAGAATTTATTTCCCGCGGCAGCGTAATGGATTTAGCAGTCGGCATTATCATAGGCGGTGCATTTACAACCATCGTCAATTCGTTGGTCAAAGATGTTATCATGCCGGTGGTTGGGATTATTATCGGTAAAATCAATTTTACCGATCTGCAGATTATTATCAGCAAAGCATCGGACGGAACGGTAGAATCAGCAATCACTTACGGTACATTTATACAGAATGTAGTCAATTTCCTGATTATCGCATTCGTTGTTTTCCTTATGGTGAAAGGGTTAAATAAGTTAAAACGGAAAAAAGAGTTGCCTGAAACAGCGGCGGAACCAATCCCTTCAGAAGATATCAAACTGCTTACAGAAATCAGAGACTTGTTAAAGAAATAGATTCATCATTTTCGAGAAATCTTAGCAGATATGCCGATTTTCGGCAGTATCTGCTTTTTGATTGTTTCTGAAAAATTCTTATATTGCACCTTTCAATCTCCTTGTAAAAGCGACTTAATTAAAGTATAATAAAAACACTTATGGAGTGATATGAATATGAATTGGACTGAATTAACAATTTACACATCGACAACCGGCATCGAACCGGTAACCGGCACATTGCTTGATTTGGGGATCAGTGGATTTATTGTCCATGACCCTGACGAAATGCGCCAATTCATTGAAGAGAATGCATCGATGTGGGATCTGGTCGATGAAGATCTTGCTGCAGTAGCCGAACAGGAACCGAATATTAAAATCTATGTCTCGGATACACCTCAGGGAAAAGAGATGATTCAGTCGGTATTTTCGCAGATCAAACAACTTGCGAGCACCGATGAGCAGCATCAATTCGGACGGTTGGAAGTCTGTATTGCCAATGTGCAGGATGAAGACTGGGAAAATAATTGGAAACAATATTTCAAACCATTTGAAGTCGGAGATAATCTTCTCATCAAACCAACGTGGGAAGAATATGAAAATGTTCGTAACAAAACGATAATTCAAATTGATCCCGGCAACAGTTTCGGTTCGGGTTTGCATGAAACAACGCAAATGTGTCTGATTGCATTGGAAAGCAATATCAATCAAAAAGAAAGCGTTATTGATGTCGGATGCGGGAGTGGGATTCTTTCTGTTGCAGCAGCATTGCTCGGCAGTCAGTCTGTGATCGGCATTGATATAGACGAAACCGCGGTCGAAACGGCTCGAAATTGCGTTGAAACAAATAAGGTTCAAAGCAGCGTTACCATTATGCATGGGGATCTTACTTCACATATCCGAGAACAGGCTGACATTGTGATTGCAAATTTGTTTGCCAACATCATCAAAAGGCTGCTGCCCGATATTAAGCGGGTGCTGAAGAAAAATGGTTTGTTTATCAGTTCCGGCATTATCGGCGAAACCGTTGCAGAAGTGAAAGACGCTTATGCACAAAACAATATCAGGCTAATCGAAACCAAACAAATGGGCGATTGGTATTTATTGATCGGTAAAAACGAAGAGTAACAAAAGTCTTATTACATGAATAAACGGAGGTGATCGGATGGATTATGTGATTGAGATGCTCAACATCACAAAGGTCTTTCCCGGAATAGTTGCCAATGATAATGTTTCCCTTCTGATAAAAAAAGGTGAAATTCACGCATTGCTTGGCGAAAATGGCGCCGGAAAATCCACGCTGATGAGTGTATTGTTCGGACTATATCAGCCGGAAAGCGGACAAATCAAAATCAATAACAATCCTGTTAATATCAATAATCCGAACGATGCAAACAAGCTAGGTATCGGAATGGTGCATCAGCATTTCAAACTTGTCGGAAATTTTACCGTTTTGGAGAATATTGTTCTCGGTGCGGAAGATAAAAAATTCGGATTGTTGACGCTCAAATCCGCCAGGGAAAAAGTGATGGCACTGAGCAAACAATACGGTCTGATGATTGAACCGGATGCACTGGTCCAGGATATCACGGTAGGGATGCAGCAAAGAGTTGAAATTCTAAAGATGCTTTACCGAGAAAACGATATTTTAATTTTTGATGAACCTACTGCTGTGCTTACTCCGCAGGAAATCGACGAGCTGATGAATATCATGCGCGGACTCGTCGCTGAAGGAAAATCAATTATTTTTATTACCCACAAGCTGAATGAAATTATGGAGGTTGCAGACCGTTGCACCATATTAAGAAAAGGAAAATACATCGACACGGTTGATGTATCGAAGAGCTCTCCCGAAGAACTTTCTGAAATGATGGTTGGACGTAAAATCAATCTTAAAATCGATAAAGATACTCAGACTGCCGGTGAAGTAATCCTATCGGTCGATCACCTCACGATGAGACCGAAACATGCAACAAAAAATATATTGACAGATATTTCTTTCGAAGTGCATAAAAATGAAATTGTATGTGTTGCGGGAATTGACGGAAACGGCCAATCACAATTGATTTACGCGCTTACCGGTATGCTGCCTTTCGAGGAAGGAAGCATAAAAATCAATGACCAAGATATTTCAAAAGCCAGTATCCGCAAACGTATGACAAGCGGTATCGGGCACATCCCGGAAGACAGACAAAAATACGGTCTGATCCTGAATTATACATTGGAAGAAAATCTGATTTTACAATCGTATTTTACCCCGAAATTTCAGAAATTTGGATTTTTGAAATTTGATAAAATTCGCGAATATGCGCTGAAGCTGATTAAATTATACGATATCCGCAGCGGACAAGGTCCGGTTACACTTACAAGAAGTATGTCGGGAGGAAATCAACAAAAAGCAATTGTAGCCAGAGAAATCGATAAAAATCCTGATATTCTGATTGCGGTTCAACCGACAAGAGGTCTGGATGTTGGCGCTATCGAATACATTCATAAAAAACTGGTCGAACAGCGGGATTCCGGAAAAGGTATTTTACTGATTTCTTTGGAATTGGATGAAGTTATGAATTTAAGTGATCGCATTCTCGTCATTTATGAAGGAGAAATTGTCGGCGAGTTTGATCCAAAGAACGTTACAGAAAAAGAACTGGGTCTGTATATGGCAGGATCCAAGAAGGGGGCGAAACAATGAAACTTTCCTTCCAGAGCATTCTGACCAAAATACGGCAATTAATTGTAATCGGTACAAAAAAGAATTGTTTTTTAAGTTTTACGGCCTCACTCGGTGCGATTGTACTTGGATTGCTCGTCGGACTGATCGTTCTTTTAATCAGTAACCCTGCACAGGCATTCAATGGATTCTTAACAATTCTGGCAGGAGGATTCAGCGGCGGCGGCTCCGGTATCGGACGTGTGCTCTATCTTGCTACGCCGATCATTATGACGGGTCTCTCTGTCGGGTTTGCATTCAAGACAGGATTGTTCAATATCGGCACTCCGGGACAATTCATCATGGGGGCATATGTTGCTATATATATCGGGGTTAGATGGACATTCCTTCCCTCCTCTGTTTTATGGATCGTCGCATTGCTTGGAGCTGCGCTTGCAGGTGCCTTGTGGGCATTGATTCCCGGTATATTGAAGGCATATCGGAATGTAAATGAAGTAATCTCTTCAATTATGATGAACTACATCGGCATGTATCTTGTAAATTATCTGATCGTGAAAACGGTGTATGATTCAGCGAAAAATCAAACATTGCCAACCACAACTTTTATCCCAGCATTTGGTTTGGACAAAATTTTTCAGGGTTCGGGTATCAACGGAGGTTTTTTGATTGCAATTCTGAG
>CAYUFL010000010.1:657-2142 GCA_964444065.1 uncultured Lachnospiraceae bacterium | reverse complement strand
GTTTTAAATAAAACTACTTTCGGCTACGAGCTTAAGGCTTGTGGATTTAATAGGGATGCAAGCAGATATTCGGGTATTGACGAGAAGAAGAGTATCGTTTTTTCCATGGTCATTGCCGGAGCGCTTGCAGGACTCGGAGGCGGCCTGTTGTATTTGTCAGCTACCGGAAAATACATTTCTGTTGTCGATGTTCTCGCCGATGAAGGGTTCAACGGGATCCCGGTCGCACTGCTCGGATTAAGCAATCCTATCGGGATTTTCTTTGCAGGAATCTTCATTGCCTACCTCAATCAGGGCGGCTTCTACATGCAACGTTTTGACTTCGTTCCTGAAGCCATTGATATCATCATTGCGGTCATTATATACTGCAGCGCATTTTCATTGGCATTTAAACACTTCTTTCAGAAACATAGGAAGAAAAAGGAAGGTGAACTGTAATGAGCGTGGTATATTTTATTGTACAACAAACCATGTATTTCGCGATCCCTCTGCTCGTGGTAGCACTGGGGGGCATGTTTTCCGAACGCAGCGGTGTAGTCAACATCGCATTGGAAGGAATCATGCTGATGGGTGCGTTCGCCGGAATTTTCTTTATCAAAATAATGCAGCAAACCACTGATTTGGATGGACAGACATTGCTGCTGATTGCGATATTGCTTTCCGGGGTGGTTGGTTTGCTCTATTCTTTATTGCATGCATATGCTTCTATCAACATGAAAGCGGATCAAGTCATCAGCGGTACTGCGTTGAACATGTTCGCACCTGCATTCGCTATTTTTACAGCACGTATGGTACAGAATGTACAGCAAATATCTTTCTCAAATCAATTCAGAATCCCGGAAGTTCCTTATCTCAGTCAAATTCCGGTTATCGGAGATATGTTTTTTAAAAATGCATATATTACAACATATATCGGCATCGGCATTCTCTTGATATCAACACTTGTATTGTATAAAACAAGATTCGGACTTCGCCTGCGTTCCTGCGGCGAACACCCGCAGGCAGCTGATTCTTTGGGAATCAATATCTATAAAATTCGTTATGCCGGTGTAATGATTTCAGGTTTTCTTGCCGGAATCGGCGGCTTGATCTTCATTGTACCGACATCAACCAATTTCAACGCAACAGTTGCCGGATACGGCTTCCTCGCCTTGGCGGTTTTGATTTTCGGTCAATGGAAACCGGGACGCATCTTTTTTGCATCTTTATTTTTCGGGCTAATGAAAACATTGGCAGCAGCTTATTCCGGCATCCCGATTCTGCAAACCTTGCCGATTCCAAGCAATGTTTATAAAATGATTCCCTACATTGCAACAATTATCGTATTGATTTTTTCATCCAAATCATCTCAAGCACCAAAGGCGTCTGGGATTCCTTATGATAAGGGCAGCAGATAATCTTGACAATAATTATTTAATTCATAAAAACAGGAGCAAAATATGTTTTGCTCCTGTTATCAGTTAAGGAGACGCGAATGAACGTATT
>CAYUFL010000010.1:0-647 GCA_964444065.1 uncultured Lachnospiraceae bacterium | reverse complement strand
GAGGCGCAGGTTATATCGGAAGCCACACAGTAGTTGCCCTGATGCAAGCGGGTTATCATGTTGTGATTGCCGATAATCTCTCCAACAGCAAGTTCGATGTTGTTAACCGAATCAAGAGAATTACAGGAAAAATTCCAACTTTTTATCAAACAGATGTGTGCGACAGCCACGTGCTCCGTGAGCTTTTTGAAAAAGAATCGATTGATGCCGTCATCCATTTTGCAGGATACAAAGCAGTCGGCGAATCTATGACTGAGCCGTTGAAATACTACCGAAATAATCTTGACTCTGTCATTACAGTACTTGAACTGATGCAAGAATTTAATGTGAATCATTTTGTTTTCAGCAGTTCCGCAACGGTATACGGAATACCGGATCATCCTAAAATCAAAGAAGACTTTCCGATTCATCCGGCAAATTGCTACGGCAGGACAAAAGCAATGATCGAGGAAATACTGATCGATCTTTCAGCATCGCAGCCCCAAATGAATATTGCCATATTACGCTATTTTAACCCGATTGGTGCCCACGAAAGTGGCTTGCTCGGTGAAGACCCCAACGGGATTCCAAACAACCTGATGCCTTATATCACGCAGGTTGCCGTCGGCAAACTAGAAAAACTGCATGTCTTCGGCAACGATTATGAT
>CAYUFL010000009.1:26323-44681 GCA_964444065.1 uncultured Lachnospiraceae bacterium | reverse complement strand
GATATTATAAAATTGCTTTGAATATGCGATTTTATACATCTAGATATAAAAACTTAATCTGAGATATAGGCAAAAAAAGAAAACAATTATTCTTGGAAATCGTGTAGGCGTCATAAGCGTCTCGAGAGTTCGAATCTCTCCTCCTCCGCCATTTTTATGAATCGAAAACAGTTTGTGAGCTGTTTTTTTTATTACTGCTCCATTAGTTAAGATCAGCGATGAGGAGAGCTTCGAAACCCCCGCCCCTGTTCGCTATTGTCGCAGGATATGCGGCAAACGCTCATCGGATGGTAAGTGCAAGCAAAGCTTGCGGAAAGTAAGGAGACATCTCTCCTCCTCCGCCATTTAATTTAAAATAACATCGTAGGTAAGCCATATTTCAATGGTTTATTTTTTATTTTGCGGAGCCCGAATTCAGCATTTTTTTAGTTAAAATAGCTAAATCATGCAAAATGATGCCCAACTTGGAAAAAAACATATAAAAAGAGATAAAAAACAGCATGAAAAGATTCGGATTGCATCTTATCTGCAAGATGCATTTTATTTTTTCACGCTGTTTTTTAAAATTTATTTTCTTTTCAATTGTAAGTATCAATATAACATAAGAGGTTTCTTATTCGAAGGAAGCAATCTACGGTAATGCTTTAAACACGGACACATTATTATCATGCTGCGACTCATGCGATATGACTGTTTTCGACCGGGGATTCCAGCCACTTGCTCTGGGCATTGCTCCATCTCCAATAGACGAATGACGCCACCCAGGAACGGGGAACAATTTTTCCAAAGAAAGAAAGCGTTCGGTTGAGAGCCCCCGGGATATAGATAGCTTTACCCTTAAGCGCACGGTCAATCGTTTTGCATGCGACGAGCTCCAACGCATTTGTTGTCGCATCGCCCCAAAAGCCCTGCGCGGTAATCCCTTCCATGGCTTCTTTTGTCGTGACCATCCCTCCGGGGCAGAGTGCCAGTACGTTCGCGTCCTCATTTTTAAGCTCCTGACGCAGAGATGTGGCGAAGTCCAACAGAAACCGTTTGGAAGCGGCATAAGTTGCCTTAAGCGGCATCGGGAACATAGAAGCAAGGCTGGAAACAAAAACGACGGTAAAATGTCTGACCGGTCTGCGACGTCCCAAAATGGCATGTGTGATACGCAGCGTTGCGGCATCATTGAGCAATATGATCTTTACAACTTGCTCCCGCTCACGACCCATAAACCCGCCTTCGAAGTCCATACCCGCGATATTCAGCAGCATATCAAAATGAATGTTGTGACTGTCAATTACTTCCAGCATTTTGTCAACGCTTTCGGCATTGGTGAGGTCACAGACTTTTGTTGTGACCGTAACCTCAAACTGCCGCTCAAGCCCGCGCTGGATGCAGCGCAGTCCATCCTCATTTACATCGGTGAGAAAGAGATTGTATCCGCGGCGGCCGCATTCATTTGCAAGCGCACGGCCAAGACCGCCTGCCGCTCCCGTAATGAAAACGTTCATGCGACTTCCTCCTTATCATACTGTATTCCGCAAAGTCGTTCGCTGAGGGTAAACAGTCGATCCGCATTTTCGTTTGTGACCTGTTTGCTGTAGGAATTCTCTTTGCAAAGGAAATAGTAAAGCCCATTTGGGGCTGCTTCCTGTTCGCAGAGGAATGCGAGGGTTTTCGCAGGCTGGCTTGGCGGGACACCGTGTCGCTTTCGAAGCGCCCAGATGAAATTCACAAGTCCTCCGGTTTCCTTGTTGCCGATATCGGTATTCACAAGTCCCGGGTCAACCACATAAGCGTGAATGCCGGACGCTGCGTAACGGTCATTCAGACCTTTTGCAAACAGTATATTGCACAGTTTGGATTGTTTGTAGGCCGTCAGCGGGTTGTAACCGCGTCGGAGCATAACATCATCCCAATGCACTTTAATCCCTTTATGGGATTCACTGCCGGTCATTATGACCCGCCCACCCGTTTTTTGCAGAAACGGAAGCAACTCATAAGTCAGGAGAAAGCCGGAGAGGTGATTGAGTGCAAATTGCTGCTCGTATCCCTCGTCGGTGGTCGTGTACCAACTGCGCACGCAACCTGCATTATTGATAAGCGCGCACAGCTCTCCGTTGCAGTTCGTGTCCAAATAAGCAGCGATTTCCCCTGCCAGTCGATGAACTTCCCGCTGCTGCATCAGATCTCCCAGAAAAAAGGTGATTTTAGCGTCCGGATTTTCGGACAAAATGGTTTCTTCTGCCTTTTCGCAATTCGCCTTGCTGTGACCGATACCGATCACGGAGTAGCCTTGACGGGTCAATATACGAGCAGTTTCCAAACCAATGCCGGAAGTGGCACCGGTGATAACGATCGTTTTCATCGTTTATCTCCTTTCTATACTTACAGCTGCCCGATATATCCGAACCAGCCCCAAGCGTGCCAGAACTCGAATGCCCCGGAAGAAATCATGGATACGATCATTGCAAGGACGAAGCAAGCGGTAAAGATGGCTAGGGAAAGCAACGCAACAGTCCGAATGCGACGATTGGCTCTTGCAGGAATCTGAGGATTGATTGCAAGAGATGGGAGAGCCGCGTTGTCGGAAGCAACGGCAACGGCATTGTGATGAAAACGACCATAAGAACGCATGAGTTGTCTGATGAATGCGGCGAAGTAAATGCAGCCTGTGGATGCAAGCACTGCCAACGCTGCAAGAGACAGACCGAAAATCACGCCGCACCAGTAAGGCATGGGCGGTATGAGTGAATAGATGTTTAACCCACTAAACAGACAAACTGCAACTGCAGCGCAGGTCAGTGAAAAAGCGGCCATAATTGCTTCCCAAGTGAAAAGCAAAGCAAAAAATCCCCCTATGAAGATATCGGCGAAAACCAATCCGATTATCGTCGTGATTTTTCTGCCGCCGGGTTTCCCTATATTTTTATTGCTCTCAAACTGTGCGGCCAACGCGGTCGGATTACCGAGCTTTGCCGAGATTTCTTCTTCTGAAAAGCCATCCGCCATTTTGAAAGCGAAATGCTGTTCGTATTCGTTGGCGATATCGTCAGCGTCTGCGACCGCGTTCTTTTTAAGTTCGTTTACGAGTTGAGCCAGATATTCATCCTTTTTCATGATTTTCATCCTCCAATATCGTTTCAATTGCTCGGGCAAAGTTCAGATATTCAGCCCGATCATTTTTGTAGGTGTCCAGACCAAGTGTTGTAAGCGAATAGTATTTTCTCGGCGGTCCCCCGCTTTCTTCCTGCAAATAGGTGGATACCAGATCGTCATTTTTCAGCTTTCTTAGAATCGGATAAACCGTGCCGTCTGCAATGTCGATACGATTGGACAGGTATTCCGAGATTTCATACCCGTAGCAATCGTGTTTCTGCAGTAGCGAGAGCACACACAGTTCCAAAACGCCCTTTTTATATTGTGTGTTCACAAAAATCCTCCTGAGTGCGGAATAGTAGTAGCAATCATTGACTACTATTAGATTATATTCAGTAGTAGTATAGTTGTCAAACCTATTTGAAAATATTTTAGGGCAAACGACATATAACGACATTTTAATTTGCAAAAAAAGAACACCTGCAGTCATCATAAGCTCCGATATTGCTTTTGCGCAAGGTGTTCGATATCTGAAAAGTTTTCTTCTTGCAATGAGAATATTAAGAAGGTTTTTCCGCTTGGTATTCGATTGGATGTTTTTTAGTCAAGCAAATCAACCTTTTTTAACCAGGAAAAAGTTGCAGCAAAATTATAAGGTTTCGCTCTTGTCCTTGCTGAATGGTTTGCAGATATAACAGACCGCTCCCGAACCCACCGCGACTGTACGGACTTGATCAAAGGAATCGCTTATTTCACGGGGAGCATTTTTTATAAAACCGAAATAATCACCGCCTTCGAGCCATTCGACAATCGTTGTATGAAGAGAACGTTTTTCATTGTAGTCATGAATGATCACATAGTTTTTTGCGACTCTGCTCATTTCCGCATACATGGTTTTCCGATCCGCCGCTTTCAAACCGTGCAGGACATAAGAAGTAAACGTCAGATCAAAACTGCCGTCTTCAAAAGGCATCCGCTTGAGCGCGTTTGCGCGGGTGAATGCAATGCTTCGGTTCCCCTTTTTTCTTTCGGCGACTTTCAGCATAGCACCGGACGGGTCGGCTCCGCTGACTGCAAGACCTTTGTCTGATAGTACTGCGCAGAGCGCACCCGTGCCGCATCCGGCATCGATTGCGGTTTGTCCGTCGGTAATGTCGATTTCGGCTGACAACTGATCGATCACTTTTTGGAACTGCCTGATCTGCCGTTCGTAAAATAAACCGTAAATCGGAGCGATCCAATCAAACACACTGATTTTTTTCATCCTATTTTTCACTTTCTTTGTGTACGATTCAAACGGATACCGACGATTCGATATCCATCATTTAATCCAATATTACCATAATCGAATAATTCCGAAACGGAAGAAACTGTCGCTTCGCTGTTATTCTGATTCAAAACGAATGATCGGGACACGTAACAGATCGGAGATCAGCCCATGAAGAACGGCAATCGGAAGGAAAATCAGACAACTCAGCAGCATACCGATTTCGTAAAGGACACCTGTTTTTTCGACGGGGTTGCCTTTCAGCCGGCTTCGCAATGCGCTGAAAGCGATGCCGACAATGTTGCCGATCATAATCATCCGTATCGAGCCGAGAATTCCCAGCGCTTTCGGAAGTCCGTATTCATCGATTACCCGTCTCCATGACGCCTCGCTCGGCCAGCCTCGGGTGTCGGCATAATGCTGTGCAAACAGAATGGCGGTGAGCTCTTCTTTCGGAATCTGCTCTGTGCTTCCGGAAAGGATCGTTTCGATTTCTTCCTCGCTCATTCCCTGCTCCAATGCCATTTTGGTGTGCCCGTAAGAACAGATTTCGCAGCCGTTTACTTCAGTAACGGCGAGCATGATACGTTCAATCAATTCCGTTGTGAAATCGTGGGTATGTTTGCTTTTGCGCATGTATTTCATCGTGCGCAGACCGCTGTATAACGTGACATACAGTTCTTTCGGTGAATATATTTTCTTATAGAATTTCTGGTACATGGTTCTCCTCTCCAAACAGGTCAATCTCCGATCGTCTAAATGATAGGCAATCAGCTCGCTGATTAGAACGTGTCATGAAATATTTAATTTTATAGTATAGTTTAACATCGGAAATGTCTGTGACAAAAATACCAAAGCATGAAGCTTGTCGATCAAATCAGAAATCGGCAATGAATGAGATGATTGAGAAGGAATGTTCTGTTACAATATGGATGTAGGGATTCTTTCTTTGCACAGATGGAAAGAACGGGCAAGGAGCAGCATAGGAGAAATGGAATATACGATAACGGATGCCCCAACGGAACATGAAAAACAAGAGATATTCGAGCATTTGCTTGCATTTAACTTGTCCAGAATTGAAGATCGGAATCCAAAAGAAATTGCGATCTTTTTGGAAAATGAAAACGGAAAGAAAACAGCGGGTCTGATTGGCGATACGCACGGAAATTGGTTTGAAGTGAACTATTTTTGGGTGAGTGAAGAATTGCGGGGACGAGGTGTCGGCAAAGAAATGCTTGCAATCGCGGAAAAGACCGGCAAGGATCGGGGATGCAAATACGCATTTCTGAATACGTTCGGATTTCAGGCGCCCGGATTTTACGAAAAACAAGGCTACCGTCAGAAATTCGTGTTGGAGGAATATCCGCTTACGGGAAGAAGATATTATTACTTCAAGGAACTGATTTAAGATGCTGACGGACGAAATTGATCGCAAACCGACGCGTGGGTAGATCCACGGCAAGTCGCAGCAGAATTTTATAAAATAAGGTTCAATTTGTCTCATTTGTGCTAAAATAACGCTGAGGAGGTAATGATTATGTCGAAAGTAATTATGGGGATTCAAGTAAAAGAGCGCACGCAAGACGCACCAAAGCTCCAGAGTATCCTTTCCCGGTACGGATGCAGCATCAATACCAGGTTGGGTCTTCATATGGCGACCCTTGACTCCTGCAGCCCGGGCGGGCTGATTATTCTCGAATTTGTGGAAGGTGCAGATGAAGAAATAGCAAATGCTGAAAAGGAACTGAACGCGCTCGGCGGTATTGTCACTAAGAAAATGATATTCGAATAGATCGAAAAAGCATTCTCCCGAGGAGGATGCTTTTTCATTGCCATATTTTTATATCACGCTGCTTGTTGGATGCGCTTTGGAATGCTATAATAATTACAATGTTACTGATTGCATAGTTTCCGTATATTTCATGATCGGTTTCGACTTCTTCTTTGTGTTTTTCTCTCAATATCGTTTCTTTTACTTGTATCCCAATCGATTCATTGATGTTTACCGGAAATTTATGATGTATGCCATTCATGCATGGAGGGTGTGTTCGTTATGAGAAAAGTAAATTTGCAAAAAACAAAGCCTCGGTCGGGAGCTGTTCGCTCGGAATTGTCCGCTTACCGTTATGAAAGGTCGCAGTCTTTCATAAAAACAGAGAAGCAGGCAGATGCCGTTACCAATCTTCCGAGTACCAATCAAGCTGCCGCAAGAAAAAGCAGCGAGAGTGATGTTAAGATTGCGTACTGTGATGTATGCGCATCGCTGCCGAAACGGACAGGCAAGCCTGAAATAAAAACAGAGGTACATACCACTGCCAGTTCTTTTGAAAAAAAGGAAGATCAGAATATCGTCTTACAAAACTCTCCGTTGAATATTGATGCGGGAGGAATACATGCAGGTCATGAGAGTCTTACGCAAGACCCGGAAAACGGAGTCAACTTGCTTTACCAGATTTATCGCATTTCTGCACGTGCAATGGATTTGGAAAAGTTTATCCGTCAGACCTGTACGATTTTATGTTCTGAATTGCATATTGACGCGTTGCTTGCTTACCTGTACGACGATGTTACAGATCGAGTCCGGCGTTATCATTGTGTCGGGATGGATATGTCGAAGAAAGATGACAAGTATGTTTTCCCTGACGCATTGATTGAACAAATGATGCGAAAAAGACGCGGAAGCGACAAAAATACAAGGAATTATATCGAATTGAATCAGGAACAGATGATTGAATTGTTTTATGATTATGCGGACATCCAACTTTTTGGTTCCGCAATCGTATTTCCGATTTTTTTTGATGAAACGCTTTTGGGATGTCTTGCAGTATTTCTGCGTGAAAATGAGGTTTTTGCGCAGCAGACAGAAAAAATCATGATGGCCGTCTGCGCGCAATTGAGTGCATTGGTGCAGAATATACGGCTTTATAACACGCTTACCGGAGAATTGGAAGAGCACAAAAGAGCGGAAGAACAGCTGAAGAAGGTAAACGAAGAGCTTGAAAATTCCGCTTATACGGATCATCTTACAGGATTATGGAACCGTCGGGGGTTGATCAAACATGTTTACGAACAGATAGAACTGATGCGGGTGCAAAAGAACAGTCTGTCGTTTTTGCTTCTGGATATAGATCATTTTAAGAAAGTGAATGATAAATACGGGCACCAGGTCGGTGATATGGTGCTGGTCGATTTTGCCGATCTGCTGAGGGCGAATTCCCGTACAACCGATTCGATTACGCGCTGGGGCGGAGAGGAATTTTTAATTCTGACAACAACCAACATCGGAAATACTGCGTATACTTATGCGGAGCGCCTGAGAAAACTGGTTTCGATCCATGCATTTCCCGTGATCGGAGAGATGACGGTGAGTATCGGGGTCGCAGAATTGCGGGAAGGGGAAGATTTTGACAGTTGGATCAAACGAGTGGATGATGCTCTGTATGCAGCGAAAGACAGAGACCGAAACAATGTAGTGATTTGTCGGGACGAAGAATAATCGCAAAACAAAAACCAAAGAGCTGCCGAAATCAATCGGGGCTCTTTTTATGTTCGTTATCGGATCATCGATGCGAAATAACGATGAACGGATGGATCGTCGGTCAACTCGGGATGGAAAGTAGTCACCAGCACATTGCCTGCCCTGAGCGCAACAGGATTCTCTCCAAATCGGCAGAGAATATCGACGTCGTTTCCGCAAGATAGGATCTTCGGCGCACGGATAAAGATCAGGTTCGACTCCCGATCTGATATCTGCGATATGGCTGCTTTGATGCAAAAACTGTTGATTTGTCTGCCGTAGGCGTTGCGTTCAACTGTGATATTAATCGCAGACAGGTAGGGTGCTTCTCCGACGATGTGATCTGCAAGAAGGATTGTGCCCGCACAGGTGCCCCATACGGGCATGCCGTTGTGAATGCGTTCTTTGAGGAGGTCGAACAGATCGAAAATGTGAAGCAGTTTGCCGATCACGCTGCTTTCTCCGCCGGGCAGAATGAGTGCATCGACTGATTTTAGTTCCTCCTTTGTACGTACGGGAATCGCAATAACAAACTCCAGACGCAAAAGCATGGCAAAATGTTCCTCTGCCGAACCTTGCAATGCCAGGACACCGACTTTATTCGTCATCGGTTCACCAGCCTCGCGGCGCAAAGCGCTGGTCTGCATCAATCTCAGCAAGTTCCATTCCGTGCATCGCATCTCCGAGATCTTCACTTACTTCCGCAAGTATTTTGGGGTCATTGAAACAGGCGACCGCTTGTACGATGGCGCGTGCGCGTTTCGCCGGGTTCGCAGACTTGAAAATACCGGAACCGACAAAAACGCCTTCGCTGCCGAGCTTCATCATCATTGCCGCATCTGCGGGGGTGGCGATTCCGCCCGCTGCAAAATTCACGACAGGCAGCCTGCCCTCCTCTGCCACAAGGCACACCAGCTCATACGGTGCGCCGAGCTCTTTTGCATAGCGCATCCGTTCTTCTTTGGGCATATTTGCGAGTTGCCTGATTTGATCGTTCATCGTACGCATATGACGAACCGCCTCCACAATATTCCCGGTGCCGGCTTCTCCCTTTGTGCGTATCATGGAAGCGCCTTCTCCGATGCGCCTGAGCGCTTCTCCCAAATTGAGCGCGCCGCATACGAAAGGCACTTGGAATGCGTATTTGTCGATGTGATAAAGTTCATCGGCAGGCGTCAGCACCTCGCTTTCATCGACGAAGTCAATTGCGAGTGCTTGCAGAATTTCCGCCTCTGCGAAATGTCCGATGCGCACTTTTGCCATAACGGGAATGCTGACTGCGTTTTGGATTTCTCTGATCATTTTCGGATCGCTCATACGCGCGACCCCACCCTGTTTTCTGATATCTGAGGGCACGCGTTCGAGTGCCATGACGGCAACCGCACCTGCGTCCTGCGCGAGAACAGCTTCTTTGACATTGGTAACATCCATAATCACGCCGCCTTTGAGCATCCGGGCAAGATTTTTGTTCATGGTGATTCTGTTTTGTTCCATTTTTTCCTCTGAAATTTTCATTGACAATTTCCGATCGGTTACGTATGATCATACCAGATACTGATATGATTAAAATATCCAGAATAGAAATAAATAATGGTATCAGATTGGAGCCGATCGATTGTATATCAAGTTGGATTTTGACTCTGCTATTCCTTTATATCAGCAAATATATGAAGGAATTCGCTCAAAAATATTGAGAGGATTGCTTTCATATGGAACAAAACTGCCGTCCAAAAGAAGGCTTTCGGATGCGTTGCGAATCAGCCAAAATACCGTGGATACTGCCTACCAGCAATTGGTTGCGGAAGGTTATCTGAAAGCAGTTCCGAAAAGCGGGTTTTATGTTGAGGATATCATTCTGCAATCAAAGCCGTTGAGCAGGCAACTGGACGTTTCTTATGCTGTGGGCGAAGAACAACCGGAACCTATAAAATATGATTTTGCACCGGATCGTGTTGATACCGACTGTTTTCCTTTCGCTACATGGGTGCGGCTTTCAAAAGAAATTATGCATGATGAAAACCGCAAGCTGTTGGAACGGGCAGAGCCGCAGGGCGACTTGGCACTTCGCGCCGTAATCGCTGATTATCTTTTGGAATACAGAGGGATTCTCACACTGCCGCAACAGATTATCATCGGGGCGGGCACGGAATATTTGTTTCAGCTGCTGATGCAGATGCTGGGAAGAAACCGAACTGTGGCAATCGAAAATCCCGGATATGAAAAAACGCATCATATTCTTCGCGCAGAAGGCATCCGAACCGAATTGATTGATGTCGGCAACGCGGGCTTGTGTCTGGATTCCTTGGAAAGTTCCGAAGCGGACACTGTTTACATCACGCCGTCACATCAATTTCCGCTGGGAGTTGTCATGCCGGTTTCTGCAAGGATGCGGCTGCTTAGGTGGGCATCCGAAAGCGAAAGCAGGGTGATTATCGAGGATGACTACGATCATGAATTTCGCTTCGAAGGGAAGCCGATTCCTGCACTGAAAGGCATGGACGAAAAAGGCAAAGTCGTTTATCTCGGGACTTTTTCCAGAAGCATTGCGCCCTCTGTGAGAATCAGTTACATGGTGCTTGCTCCGAAACTGCTGGAAGTGTATCAAAGAAACTTTCTGTTTTATTCTTGCCCTGTCTCGCGCTTTGAACAGTTCACACTCAGTCGATTTTTGCAGGACGGACATTATGAGCGCCATATCAATCGTATGCGTAAGCGTTATCGCAGCAGAAGAGATGCCTTGATTCGTGAATTGTATAGATCGCGTCTCGGGAACGAAATTTCGATTTACGGTGCGGATGCCGGGCTGCATCTTTTGGTCATTTTGAATCATCAGACGCAAGCCGAACAGTTGCAATTGACAGCAGCACGTGCTGGTATTCGGCTTCACGCACTTTCGGATTACTGTTTCGGGGAATTGGACGAACAAACACAAAGAACATTTGTATTCGGTTATGCACATCTGAATGAAGAAGAAATCGGCGACGCCGTGGGATTGCTTTCTGATTTTTGTGAAAAAATTTGAATATATTATTAAATGGTAATTATTGATTATAATCCTGTTAAATTTACGCAAATCGCTTGGCTTTTTCTTAAAAAGTGATAAAATGATTCAGACAATCATATTGGTAGTGATTGTCTGAAATAGTGTATTTTATTAATTAATTCTAAAAAGTGAACGGAGAACGGACGATTGAAGTAGAGGGCTTTCGTTTGTTTACTGCAGGGAGAGTTGTTTTGCTAAAGTTTATTGACATTTTCAACTTTGTTCTTTTTGTGATTTTTACTGTGCTTTATTCGTATCAGGCAGTGTATACGGCAGTGGCACTTTTTTCGAAGTATCGGAAAAACAAAAAAGAAAAACATATTGCCAAAACATTCCATCGTTATGCTGTTTTGGTTGCGGCCAGAAATGAGGAAGCGGTTATCGGGGAACTGATAAAAAGCATCCGCAATCAGAGTTATCCCCGCGAATTGGTCGATATTTTTGTCATTGCAGACAATTGCAGCGACCATACCGCACAGGCTGCAAAAGCAGCAGGCGCAACGGTATACGTGCGAAACGATATTGCGTTGGTCGGAAAAGGCTATGCGCTGAATTATATGTTGGGAAAAATCAAGCAGTCATATGCAGACAAGCATTATGAAGGCTTTTTTGTCTTTGATGCGGATAATATTCTGGATGAAAATTATATCACTGAAATGAACAATGTTTTTGATCAGGGATATCGCGTGCTGACCAGCTATAGAAATTCAAAAAATTATGATTATAACTGGATCACTTCAGGATACGCGCTTTGGTTCCTGCATGAAGCGGAATATCTTAACCGACCGCGAATGGAGCTGAATACAAGTTGCGCGATCTCCGGAACCGGATTTTTGATCCATCGTGACGTAATCGAAGAAAATGGCGGATGGAGACACTATTTGCTTACGGAAGACATTGAGTTTTCGATGAGCGAGGTGCTGAAAGGTGAAGTCATCGGTTATTGCGGAAGCGCGATGCTTTACGACGAACAACCGATCACATTTGAACAGTCATGGCATCAGCGCATGCGTTGGGCAAAAGGATTTTATCAGGTGCTCGGAAAATATGGCAAGGATTTGTTGATGGGCACTATGAAAAACAAAAAGCATAAATTTTCCTGCTATGATATGATGATGAACATTACACCGGCGTTGCTGATCTCATTGTCAAGTCTGTTTATGAATCTGATGTTCTTTGTTGCGGCATCGATCTCGCCCGATATCGGCTATCGTGTGGGGCATCACGCATTGCTGGCGATGTTCACTTCCTTACTGATCTATTACCTGATACTGTTTGCGATGGGGATGCTTACGACCATTACCGAGTGGAAGAAAATTCACTGCACGACATTCAGAAAAATTTGGAATTTGTTTATGTTTCCGTTTTTTATGTTCACGTATCTGCCGATATCGGTAGTGGCATTGTTCAAGAAAGTCGAATGGCGTCCGATTGCCCATACATGCGTGAAATCGCTTGAGGATGTCCGTTAATTGCAGAAACAAAACATATGCCGTCCGGCATATGTTTTTTATTTGACGGGTATCGATGTCCGTTGAGTTGGCGGGCAAAATTTGTTACAATGACAAAAAGAGAGACGTACAGAGGTGTTTTAATGTATCAGGATTTGATTGCAGTCGGCAGAATCAGCGGGGCGCACGGGATTAAAGGAGAAATAAAAATATTTCCTCTTACAGACGATCTGCTGCGTTTTTGCGATCTGGACTATTTTATCTGTGAAAACAAACGATATGCCATTGAGGCTGTCCGCTTCCATCAGGCGCAGGTATTGGCGGTAGTGAAAGAAATAAAAGACAGAACCGAAGCCGAAAAATTTAAGGGAAAGCTGATTCAGGTGGAACGCGCGGATGCGGTAACGCTGGAAGAAGGCGAATATTTTGTGGAAGAGCTCAAGGGATTGTGTGTATATGATACCTCCTCCGAGCGGGTCTGCAAACTGAAAGATATTATGCAGACAGGTGCAGTGGATGTGCTGGTATTCGATTGCGACGGGAAAGAACTGATGATGCCTTATCTGAAAAAGTACGTCAGCGAAGTGAATATCGAAGAAGGTTATATGAAAGCAGATCTTTCAAACGGTATCTGGGCATGATTTTTCATGTATTGACGATTTATAAAAACCTGATTGAAGAATATGCAAAAACAGGGGTCATCGGTCGGGGGGTAAACAGCGGTGCGCTGGATATTCGTGTATACGATATTCGGGATTACACAACCGACAAACATGGTGCGGTCGATGACTATCCGTACGGCGGCGGTGCGGGCATGGTCATGACGCCGCAGCCGATTTATGACTGTGTGCAGGCAGTCAGAAACGGACGCGAGGATATCCCGGTGATTTATTTTACGCCTGGCGGTACGCCATTCACTACCCCTATTGCAAAAAAATATACGTCGTTAGAAGAAGTGATTCTGCTGTGCGGGCATTTTGAAGGAATTGACCAACGCGTGCTCGATCTGTGCGTAACCGACGAAATTTCGATCGGTGATTACATTGTAACGGGCGGACATATTGCGTCTATGTGTTTCATGGATGCTGTGGGCAGGTACATCCCCGGGGTGCTTGGCAATGAAGAGAGTACCGCTGAAGAATCCTTTGAACAGGGTCTGCTGGAGCAGGAACAATATACCAGACCGTATGAATTTATGGGATTGAAGGTTCCCGATATCCTACTGACGGGACACCATGTAAATATCGAAAAATACCGTAAAGAAAAAAGTTTGGAGATGACCCGAAAAAAAAGGCCCGATCTTCTGAAATGATAATGCGCAATTAAAAATCTCATATCATGGATGTAGGCGACACCCATCATATGAGATTTTGGGAGGAATATATTAATCTATGGCAGATTAATCGAAAATAAAAAAGGTCTCCTGCGAGGAAAACCAAAATAGAATTCCGGTGTAAAACCGAATATCCGATCTGAGCGTTTCCCCCGAAACGGCTGAATCTGTATACATCGGAAAGGTTTCCTGACTTGAGAGAACCGATTTGGCATTCCTTCCCGGAAGAACTCCAGTGAAATTGCCCGGCTTATCATTCTCTTTACAGTAGCGAGGGAGCTGTTACGGCTTTAACCGTATTCCTTTTGACCTCTGTATGTTGTTATTTCGTTGTCATTTCACACAATAAATTGTGACTAAACACATTGTAATACAATCAACATAAAGAATCAAGCAAAATGAAAAATTTTTGTGAAATTTTCACTTAAATGGTATTCTTACGCGATTGGTGGTATAATAGATTCAAGATTTACCGTAGGAGGCAGTTATGTGTGAATCAACGGCTTATATGCAAACAAGCGACGGTGAAGTGAAACTGATGGAAAACGTCGTATTGATGCAGCCTGAAAACGAAGGGGTCTATCTGCAGGATATCTTGGGCGATTATAAGAATGTAAAAGGTCGCATAAAGGAAATTCGCCTGCTGGATCATAAAATCATATTGAGCGAGAATTAATATCGGAGGTATCACGAATGTTACACTTACATGACGATCATCAAGGGCATTGCGGACATTGCTCAGACGAAGCACATACACACGAACATAACCATACGCACAATCATGACGGGGAAACACATGAACATACTCATGTGCATCCGCACGAACATACAACGAGTGAAGCGCACGACCATCAGCATGAGGCATCACAGCTGCACGACAGCAGCACGCAGGCATCTCATGCGGAAATGCACGGACATGTGCACGAACACGGACACACGCACACACACGACGGAACGCAGCATGAACATACACATAATCATGCGCACGATCACAGCGAATCTGAAATGCATGAGCATCAACATGATATGGCAGAGCTTCATTTGCCGGACAAAGAAATGCAGACACTTTATGCTTTGCTTGATCACTGGGTAGAACATAATCTTTCGCACGAAAGCAGTTTCAGCGGCTGGGCGGATAAAGCACAGTTATTTGGTAAAACCGAAACTGCAGATGCAATCAAGGAAGCGATTCATCATATGGAGCACGCAAACGATATGCTGAAAATCGCAAAAGAAAAAATGAAATAAATCTCATCCGAAGTCAACCAACCAAAGGATTTGAGACAAACAAAATCCTTTGGTTTTTTCGTGTGCTGTGCTGCATGCGACTATGGAACGGCTATAAACAGGAGTAAGAGAAATGAATCGGGAGAACAAATGATCAGAAACGACTTAAGAAATGTTGCCATTATCGCGCACGTTGACCATGGGAAAACGACGCTGGTGGACGAAATGCTCAAACAAGGCGGAATCTACAGAGAGAATCAGGTGGTGGAAATTCGTGTGATGGACAGCAATGATCTGGAACGCGAACGCGGAATTACCATTCTCGCAAAAAATACTTCTGTATTTTATAAGGACACTAAAATTAATATTGTCGACACGCCGGGACACGCTGATTTCAGCGGCGAAGTCGAACGTATCCTCAAAATGGTGAACGGGGTGATTCTGCTTGTCGATGCGGCGGAAGGACCGATGCCGCAGACAAGATTCGTGTTGCAGCGTGCACTCGAGATGAAACTGCGCGTGATCATTGCGATCAATAAGATCGACCGCCCGGATGCACGTATTGATGAAGTGATTGATGAAATACTGGAATTGCTGATTGATCTGGATGCATCCAACGAACAATTGGACAGCCCGATTGTATATTGCTCGGGTCGTGCCGGAACAGCGTCTTTGTCACAAGAAGGCGGCGGCGAGGATCTCGTTCCTCTTTTCGAAACAATTATGGAGTATATTCCCGCACCGGAAGGGGATGAAGCCGGAGATCTTCAAATGCTTGTTTCTTCGATCGACTACAATGAGTATGTCGGCAGAATTGCAATCGGAAGAATTGAACGCGGAACCATCCGCCAAAATCAGGAAGTCATGATCTGTGATTATCACGGGAAAAGAACACCTTATAAATCAAAGATTGTAACCCTATATCAGATCGAAGGCTTGAAACGGACGCAGACAGAATCGGCGGAAGTTGGCGATATTGTCTGTATTTCAGGCGTGCCGGATATTACAATCGGAGATACGATCGCGTCAGTGAACAATCCGGAACCGATCCTCTTCGTCACAATCGGTGAACCGACGATTGAAATGACATTTTCCGTCAATGACAGTCCGTTTGCGGGCAAAGAAGGAAAGTTCGTCACTTCGCGCCAGATCAGAGATCGATTGTACAAAGAGCTGCTCAAAGATGTTTCCCTGCGCGTGGAAGACGGGAATACAACCGACAGTTTCAAAGTGGCAGGCCGCGGTGAAATGCATTTGACAATTTTGATCGAAACGATGCGAAGAGAAGGCTATGAATTTGCAGTCAGCACACCCAAAGTGCTGTTGAAGAACATTGACGGCGTTCGTTCCGAACCAATCGAAAGGTTGATTATCGATGTGCCGAAAGATTATGTCGGATCAGTCATCGAAAAGCTTGGCTCCAGAAAAGCAGAACTGCTCATTATGAACCCGGTCGGAAACCGTATGCGCATCGAATATCTCATTCCGTCCAGAGGACTGCTCGGATACCGCGGCGAATTCTTGACAGATACAAAAGGCGAAGGAATCATGAATGCGCTGTTTGACAGTTATCAGCCGTACAAAGGCGAAATAACAAAAAGATATACCGGTTCATTGATCGCGCATGAAACAGGGGTGTCCGTCACATACGGTTTGTATAATGCACAGGAAAGAGGCACTTTGTTTATTCCAGCAGGCGTTCCCGTGTACGAAGGTATGATCGTGGGAGAATCTCCGAAACAGGAAGACATGGTGGTGAATGTCTGCAAGAAAAAACAGGTGACCAACATGCGTGCTTCGGGAACCGATGATTCGCTTCGTTTGGTACCGTACAAAGAACTGAGCCTGGAAACAGCAATCGAGTTTATCGGAGACGATGAATTGATGGAAGTGACACCAAAATCAATTCGTCTGCGAAAACGAATTCTGAGCAAAGAAAAGCGTTTGAAGAGCGAAAGCCGAAGAGACTGAGTATAAACAAGAAAAACCGTCATATCATTAGAGACGGTGTTTTTATATTCATGATAACGATTCGGAAAACTGTATTTTTAAACCGTCAGGGTCAAGCACATAAAAGAAGCGGATCCGATTATTGGGCTGAAACGGTCCGCTGTCGATCGGAACGCCCTTTTCGTTCATGAATTCCATCATTTCGAACATGGAATTGACGGAAAATCCCAGGGAAATATCATTCTTAACCGCACTGCATTCGCTTTCTGAATCGCAGATCAGCTCGAGTTTGGTCTCTCCGTCACCGAGAAAAGCGATTTCTGCTCCGGCCTCCATCATTCTTCGGCGCACTTGCAGCCCGATGATGTCTTTATAAAAAGCCAATGAATTATCAATGTTATCGACGTTTAGGGTAACCCAATTCAGTTTCATAAAGAACCTCCTGATTTGTTGATTTTATTTAATATAACATAAATAGTATATAAATGCAAATATTCAATTAAAAATTCAATAATATTAAAGTAAATTAATATTCAATATTTTAATTATAAAAAGAACCGTTATGGAAACGGTTCTTTTCTTTCTGTTCGTAAATACCGTAAACTGTTTTTATCGTAAGTCAGCGATGGCTTAATATGCTTTTGTGTACAGCTCGATTTTCTTTCTGGCACGTTGGATTGCATTGTCGATGGCTTTCATGTCCTGCTTGTGTTTCTGAGAAATTTCGCGATACGAATAACCATTGATAAAATCCAAATACAGATTTTTTTCTTTTTCGGACAACAGATTGTCAATCACATACATGACCCGTTCCGACAGCTCTTTTTTCAGGATAATTTCTTCCGGTTCTTGCGAAGAGTCTGCAGATGTGAGTCCGTATTTTTCTTTGAGTTCTTCTGTTTCTTTGTCATCTCCCCACAGTGAGATGTACCCGTTCAGCGGAGTATGTTTCTTTCTGGTTGCCATTTTTACAGCAGACTGAATTTGTCTGGTGATACACAATACGGCAAATGTGCTGAAACTGGAGTTGCGTTGCGCCTCATAAGAATTCACCGCATTGTACAGTCCGATCAGCCCCTCCTGAAAGACATCGTCTTTCCCCGCTCCTGCAATAAAATAGCTGCGCGTCTTAAAATTGATGAACTTCTTGTAACGGTTTACTAACTCATTGAATATTTCTTTTTCCTGCGCAGCGCACTTCATCATTTTTACAAGTTCTTCATCACTCATCAAAGAATAGTTTGTCAACGTATTGTTCCTTTCTGTTAAATTTTTATGCCTTCATCATAAATTTTTTTTAATTGATTGTCAATCGATTTTCTGAAAAGTGAATTTAAAATGAATGATTCTGCATTGCATCAATATTTCAGGCGTGTAAATCGGGGAAAATTCGGATGGTGTCTTGACTTTGTTTCGTTCAGATGATATTATTGAAAAGCTATCGATATGATTTCGAGAGGTACCGAAGCGGTCGTAACGGGGCGGT
>CAYUFL010000009.1:19044-26313 GCA_964444065.1 uncultured Lachnospiraceae bacterium | reverse complement strand
GCGCGTAAAATTTGAGAAAATGGTAAAAAAGTATATATTAGCTGAGCCTGAAATATAAAAACAGCTTGAAAGCTTGGAATGTATTTTTTGATTTTTTTGGTAATTCGTTGACATTTATAATTGATTTGTGATATTATATCTGAGCTAAGTCGAGAGATACCGAAGCGGTCGTAACGGGGCGGTCTTGAAAACCGTTTGGGTGCAAGCCCACGTGGGTTCGAATCCCACCCTCTCGGCCAGTATCTGCAGCATAATTTCATACTTATTTTTAATTCGGAGAAGTACTCAAGCTGGCCGAAGAGGCGCCCCTGCTAAGGGTGTAGGTCGGGGAACCGACGCGAGGGTTCAAATCCCTCCTTCTCCGCCATTCAGTTATCCACAGACGAAGCGATGTTTGTCTTTTTTTATTTTGAAGATTTCGTGGGAGGATTTGAACCCTCGCACCCCAAACTTCCCGCACTCGCTAATGCTGCGCAGTGCTTGCAAACGCTCATCTATTTGAAGTGCAAGCGATGCTTGCCAGAATAATGAGACATCCCTCCTTCACACTTGATCGCAAGCGGTACAAGTGTTCATCGGATGGGAAGTTCGAGCTTCGCTCTGAAAATATTGAGATTCTCAGCCATTCAGTAAGCCAAAGACGAAGCAATATTCGTCTTTTTTTATTTTGAAGATTTCGTGGGAGGATTTGAACCCTCGCACCGCAAATTATCAGCACTCGCTAATACTGCAAACTCTTTGTCATTAACTATCGCAGACATAAGAAAACAAAAAAAAGAAAGTGGACTGTCGGGCAAAGCCCGACAGTCCACTTTCTTATGTGATATTTCTTGAATACCGGGAAAATCCTTGCATCGTTTTTTTAGCTCGATAAAGGAGCACCGAAGTGCTCCTTAAAATATTGCCTATGGCATGGTAAATGAGATGACATTGCCTGCCTCTTTCACGGCGTGACCGTTGTACAATACCGTAATGGAAAAGTAGCAGGTTGCGCCGGGGGTATAGCCTGTGAGTGTATGTGTTGCTGGTGGTGTTGGTGGTGTTGGTGGTGTAACATCAATCGTGCAGCTAGTGGTCGATGCATCGGTGATCCAATACTCGTAGTAACAACCGCTTTCGCCGTAAACAGGCGTGGAATCAGAGAAAGAATACATGACTTTGTATCCGTCAAACTGACTGTGCGAAACCTCATCCCAGCTGAGCGATACGGTATTTCCCGAGATGCTGCCGCGGATCGTTGATGAGACGTACGGGGCAACCGGTGTCGACGGCATCGTGAAGCTGATGGTGTTGCCCGGTTTCTTTACATTACGGCTGTCGTAAAGTGCGGTGATGGAAAAGTAACAGACTGCGCCCGGGGAATATCCGCTTAACGTTTTGACATCAATCGTGCAGCTTGTGGTCGATGCGTCGGTGATCCAATACTTGTAATCACACCCGCTTTCGCCGTAAACAGGTGTGGAATCAGAGAAAGAATACATGACTTTGTAGCCGTCCAGGGACGCACTTGTTATCTGATTCCAATTCAGAGATACGTTCTCGCCCGAAATGCTTCCGCTTATGTTTGTTGATGCATAACTGTCGGTAGAAGCGGATGTTTTTTTCGGTACTTTTAGTTTGACAGCATTTCCGGCAATCGTGCTACCGTCGCTGTAAAGATAAGTGATACTGAAATAGTAGTAGGTGTCGCCGACAAGCCCGCCTGTTCCTTCATAAAGCGAGATACTTGTGGTGTTAATATCGGTGATATATTTGATATAACCATCGTTCGGATATTTTGGATTCGGATTTGTTGTCGAAGCAACCACTTTATATCCTGAAAAATTGGATGCGGTCGCTTTGGTCCAACTGATTTTTACTGCCTCTCCCGAAACCGAACCGGTTACGGACGCACTGCCTGTTTCGCCGGATGCCTGCGTATTTGTGCTCGGATTTACGGTAACCTTTGCAATGACGTCTTCTACTTTGTCTTCTGTACCAAGTTCAATGCCTTCTACTGTTTTACTGAGTTTCCATAATCCGGCAGATACATTTTGTTCGTCAGCGGATTTCTTGTCTTCCACGGTACCGCTGATAACAAGAAGGTTTATCATATTGCCGAAATCGTTTTCGAGCTGTGCCTGAAGATCGGTAAGTGCTGTGTTTTCTTCGTCACTGAATCTTCCGACCAGTACATACTTGCCTTCCGTAACGTAACCTGCATTTTCTGCGGCTGATATAATCTGAGCAATTGCATCTTTGATCGGCAATCCTTTCAGATCAAGATTTTCCAAAAGAAGTTTGCCGTCTTCGTTTTGATACGATACATCAATGACCAGATTGTCTTTATCGACGTCAATGCATATGCTTGGATTGATATCGACCGTGTAGTACGCAGCTGCGGAAACATGATAAGTCATTGCAAATATGCCTGATGCAATTAAGACAAAGGCCAGTGCAATCATCGCAATCAGTCGAATTTTTTTAGTCCTATTCAGTTGTCCCGCAGTATTCTTTTTTTGTTCCGATTGATTTTCTTCTTCAGTATGGTTCACCATGTCTTCCGAAGGTACATTGTTTTCGTTCAGCATTCTCTTCCTCCCAACTATGATATAAAAGATATTGAAAATATATGAATCGATACAGAAAATAGGGCAAAATTTCCTTGCATGATGCAATTATATCAGATAAGAAGGGATTTTGTCAAATATTTCGTATTGTAGGCATCCGATTGGAGTAATTCGGCAATAGCATGTCAAAGTGTTTGCATCAGTGTTGCAAATTGATTCTGTTTCATGTGCAAATCAAGCATATTTCGAGCTTGACAGAATTTGAGAGATGCGTTATAATGGCACCACAACTGAATAAACTTCGTTGCTGGGGGTGCCGTATGGCTGAGAATATACCCTTACAACCTGATTCGGTCAGTACCGACGTAGGGAAGCAGATACAATATCTACTTACCCTCCAACAAAAAGGAGGATTTTTTTATGGATTTACAGACTTTTTTTGAGAGCATCGCGGGACAGCTTGTCTCTGTGGCAGTCATTGTACTGCTTTTGGTGCTCATTTTTATTTTTGGCGGTAAAGAGAAAAAGATGAATGTCAAAGCACTGACGCTTTCGGCTATTCTGATTGCGCTGGCTTTTGTCATCAATAATTTTTTCCCTCATGTGCAGTTGCCGCAGGGAGGAAGCGCTACTTTCTTTTCCATGTTCTTTGTTTTTCTCATTGGCTATACATTCGGACCGAAGGTCGGCATCATGGCAGGGATGGCATTCGGACTGCTTGATCTGCTTGCGAATCCGTATGCTGTGTATCCGCTTCAGATTCTGATGGATTATCCGCTGGCATTTGGCATGTTGGGGCTCGGCGGGTTCTTTATGAATCGAAAAAACGGTCTGATCGCAGGATATCTCGTGAGTATTTTCGGTCGATTCTGTGTCAGTTTTCTATCCGGCATGATCTTTTTCGCGCAGTATGCACCGGAAGGATACAGTGGTTTCACTTGGTCTGTTGTATATAACGGAACCTATATTGGTTTGGAAGGGCTGGTTACGGTGATTATTCTGCTGATCCCTGCGGTGAAACATGCCATCGATCGGTTGACAAAAGAGTATAAAAATAAATCGTTTCTGTAAGTATCATGCAAAAGAAGAAGTCCGTCAATAGCGGACTTCTTCTTTTTTTCGTAATCACGAGGCAAGATCAGTCGATCAGATTTTCCGGATTGAGACATTCCAGTTCGGGAATAACGAACCTGCCGTCTTTTCGGATGAGTTTTCCGTCGAATCGGATTTCGCCGCCGCCGTATTCCGGTGTCTGCATGCAGACAAGATCCCAGTGGATTGCCGATTTGTTTCCGTTAAATGCATCTTCATAAGATGCACCCGGGGTGAAATGAAAACTGCCGGTGATCTTCTCATCGAAGAGTGTATCAAGCATTGGTTTTGTAATATAAGGATTGACACCGATTGCGAATTCACCCACATATCGGGCGCCCTCGTCCGTGTTGAAAACGGCATTGATTTTTTTCGTGTCGTTTGCGACGGCATCAATGATTTTTCCGTCTTTAAACGTCAGAACGATTTTTTCATAAACAAAACCTTGATATTGATTTGGCGTGTTGTAAGAAAGGACACCGTTGATTGAGTTTTTCACAGGTGCCGTGTACACTTCTCCGTCAGGAATATTGCACTCGCCTGCGCATGGAATGATCGGGATTCCTTTGATCGAAAACGTCAGATCGGTATCTTTGCCTTTGATTTGAACAGAATCGGTATGTTCCATGAGTGTTTTCAGATGCTGCATTGCTTTGCCCATTTTGCCGTAATCCAGATTGCAGACATTGAAATAGTATTCTTCAAATGCTTCCTTGCTCATTTTTGCCGCCTGTGCCATGGAACCGTTCGGATAGCGCAGTACGACCCATTTGGAATGATCGACGCGCTGGCGGAGGACGGGATCCATAAATTTATCCATCAGTTCAACCTTTTCGTCGGGAACATCAACGTATTCATAAGTGTTGTCTGTGGAGCGGATACCGATAAAAGCATCCATTTTTTTCATTTTATACAGCTCATAATCCTGCATTGCCTGGAGTTGCGCATCAGAGCATCCCAGATACATTTCCCGGGTAATCGAGGTATTTTTCAACTCGATATGCGGGTAAGCGCCTAGCAGGTAAATTTCCTTGATTAATGCGCGGGAAAGATCCAGTGTATCTTCACCGATCGTATTGATCAACACGTGTTCTCCTTTTTGCACTTTGCAGGAATTGTTAACAAGATTGTATGCCAGTTTTTTGATTCTTTCGTCCATTGAGACCTCCCTAAAATGTACAATAATTGATGGAACAGAATGATTCTCCGATCAGACAGCAGCGTTATGTACATTGTATTGTAAAGCAAATGTGTCACTGCTCAGTAGAATTCAGTTTGACCGTTCCCAATCAAGACAATTATACTACATTCTCACTTTAGAATAAAAAGTAATTTCTTTATATTATAGTTTGTCGGATTATATTTTAAAATAAAAGAATGATTGCAGTCTTTATGGCTGCAATGCCGAAAATAATTCCTCCTGTGTACGGACAGTTTTTATTTCACTGTAATGAGGAGGCAGGCAATTGCGGTAAGACGCGAAAGCAAACCGTTCATCCATGAGCACGGCATAACCTACATCGCTTTCTGTGCGAATAACCCGCCCCATCGATTGCAGTACTTTGTTCATGCCCGGAATCAGGTAGGCATAATCAAACCCGTTTCGTTCCTTGTTTTCGAAATGAATGCGAATCAGCTCACGCTCGGTACAGACTTTCGGCAAAGAAACGCCGCATACGACAACGCCGCCGAGACGCTCGCCTGTTAAATCGATTCCTTCCGAAAAGACCCCGCCCGCGACAGCAAAGGCAGTCATTTCGGTTTGCCTGTCAAATTCAGCCAGGAATTCCACACGTTCTTCTTCGCTCATATGTCTTTTTTGTACGAAGACTTCTTCGGGATACCGCTCACAAAAATGCGATAAAACATTCTGCATAAATTCATAGGAAGGGAAAAAGACCAGTTTATTGCAGCTGCGAGCAGTTAAAACGGTATGGATATGATCCGCAATAATCGGAAAATAGGAGCTTCTCTGCGAATAGGAAGTGCGAATTGCGCTGTCGGTTACAACCGTAAAATTGCTTTGTTGAAATATCCCCGGTACATCAAGCAGATAATCCTCACGGTTACCGCCAAGCAGTTCGCAGTGATAGGAAAGCGGTGTCAGCGTTGCCGAGAAAAAAATACCGCTTTTCCCCTTTGCCAGACAATTTCGCAAATATTGCTGCGCATCGGCACAAAACAGCTTCAGATGATCTTCTTTTGCATCATAAAACATGCGGTGCGAGGATGCACGCATGTCATACAAACTCAGAAAGTGGGTAACGATAAAATAAAGATCAAATATTATCAGGTAATCATCGTTTTTTTTATTCGTATGTTCTGAAAGAAACTGATCGGCCGCACTCAAAAAACGGTATAGGCTTGTATGAAGCCCGTCGTCCAGTTCTTCCGTCATATAAATCTCGCTCGTACCACACTCTTTTTTGTGGTTTAGCAGCGCCGTGTTGATCTCACGCAGATACCTGGAGAGCTTTTTTTCCGGTTTCACGGCGCGTTTGGCATCCAAAACGGTTTGTTTGTCAAGAATCGCGGAGTACATATCGCGGGATCGATCAATCAGATTGTGTGCTTCATCAATCAAAAACAAATGATCCGCTTTTGTTGCGGATTCGTCAAAATATCGTTTCAACGCGGCAAACGGATCAAATACGTAATTGTAATCGCAAATGATGACATCAGACCAGTTCGACAGGTCCAGTGATAGTTCAAATGGGCACATATGATGTGCCAGTCCGTAGTTTTTTAAATAATCCGCGGTAATCACGTTTTCATTCTGCAGAATATCCCGAATTGCTTCCGTCAGTTTGTTGTAATAGCCTTCTGCATACACGCAGTCTTCGGGATTGCATGAGGGACGTTCCCGAAAGCATGCTTTTTCTTTCGCGGTGATCGTAACCGATTTGATCATAAGCCCTTGCCCGACCATCAGACGCAAGGTATCTTCTGCGATTTGTTTTTGTGTGGATTTTGACGACAGATAGAAAATTTTCCCGTTGTTGCGTTCGGGCAGTGTTTTAAGCGCAGGGAAAAGAGCATTGAGCGTTTTACCGGTGCCTGTGGGTGCGTTGATAAAAATATTTTTTTCTTCACAGATTGCCTGGTGGATTCTTCCGATGACCCGCTTTTGATATTTTCTGTACGGGTAGGGGAAAACGGTTGTTTCGATCGAACGGTCACGTTCGGTGACGATCTGTTCCCTGAGATCCAAGAAAACAAAATATTTCTCACTGATATCCTCGAAATACAGCCTCAAGTCATCAAACGAAAAACGTGTTTCAAAAAATTTGGTCTGTTTGTTTTCGATGCCGAAATAAGTGACTCTGACGCGAATGGAATCCAAAGCATGCTCTTTCGCGTACAGGTAACCATATACCTTCGCCTGCGCAAGATGGAGTGTATTTGCTGACTGAATGGAGTCTGTATGAGCGACGGTGGATTTGATTTCTTCGATAATGGGGTCTTCTGCATAGGAAAGAACCCCGTCGATTCTGCCCTGAACGGTAAGGGAATAAGTATCTTTTTCAATGGTGGTGCGTATGCTCACTTCTGCGCGATCATTTTCGGAATAAAATTTTTGAAGCATACGGTGGATTTCGCTGCCTTCCTGCATGCTCCCTTTTTTGGT
>CAYUFL010000009.1:8212-18944 GCA_964444065.1 uncultured Lachnospiraceae bacterium | reverse complement strand
CTGTTTTCATAATGTATAGTAAATATATAAAATTTGCAATATCAATATCGGAAAGCAACTTGGTTGAGGAAAAAATGTTGGAAATGAAGCCGTCTAAAGGCGATATTACGAGGAACAGAATATATGAGTATGCCAAGGAATCCTTTTTTTATCATGGATATAAAAATACGACGATAACAGGAATATCCAATAGTTTGGATATCGGACTTGGGAATATCACATATTATTTCAAAACAAAAGATGTGATAGCGACACAGGTAATTGTTGATTATCTTGATCGCATCAATGAATTTTTAGTCGGGAAAGTTGATCCGAACGAAAAGTTTTTTTATAAACATTTTGTTGCGTCGATGATTTATTACAATGTTATATTGAAGCAAAAAAACAACAAACGCTTTTATATGGAACTTTTTGAAAAAGAAGCGCTTTATAAAGTGATGCGGCCTGCGATTGAGTATACCTATCAGGGATACATCAGTGACTACAATATTCGATTGACAAAAATGCAATATAAAGTCTTGATGGCAGCAGATCTCGGTTCCAGAAGGGAAATCATGCTCGGGTATTTCCGCAAGGACTTTGTAATGCCGATTGAAGATCTCGTCATTACGCTATTGCTCAACACGGGAAAACTCGCCGGGATACCCGAAATCGAAATGTTCAATGTCGCTCATCGGGCGTACGTAACCTCGATGAAACTTGACTACAGTGAGATTTATCTGCTTATTCCTAACATAAAAGACAAGCAATAATTTACTCTGACAAAAACCAGTTTTCTGCTGGTTTTTTTTGTTTCAGCTCTTTTGATATCTGACGGCAATCCGGCAGTATCGCATGCAAAACAGAGTAGAATGCCGACTGATGATTCATGTGAACCGTATGCGCCAATTCGTGACAGATTACGCTGTCGATTGCTTTTTTACTGTAAGCACCGAGACGAAGCGCCAATGCAATCGTATCGGTTTTTCTGCTGAAGGAACCCCAACGCGTATCCATATCCCGTACGGCAATTTTTTTTGGGAGATGCGAAAGGAGGTGGCTGTTGGCAGTATAAAGTTCTTGCGTTCTTTGCTGCGCGTATGCTTGAAATGATTTACGATACCATTTCAGCAGCATATCGCGTTTCAGCGTTTCATTTGCGCAATCAGTCACAGTCAGTATAATTCGATTTTCCTCGACAGAAAGGGTGTTCTTTTTTCCGTGGATCAAGACAATAGAATATCGCTGTTCTGCAAGGGAAAGAACGGCACCTGTTCGGATCGTTTCATTATGATATGATTCGTTCAGCTCGGCAATTTTTCGGTCAATCCACGGTTGTTTTTCTGCAATCAATTCCTGAATTCTCTTTGCGCTGACACGCGGACTGCAGCTGACTACAATGCGGTTCGGGTGCTGAATCCGCAGATAAATGTTTTTGATTTGTTTTCTGCAAACGACGATGTCGTAATTCATGCAAAGTCTTCCTTTACGGACAGGATATAGTATGGAATTGTGATTTTTTCCGGGCAATACGGAAGACACCTTCCACAGTTGACGCATCCGGTGCGTCTGCGGAAGTCTTTTTGGTAAAGTTCTTTTATTCTTTCGAAATCATTTGTTTCTTCATATTCTTTCAGAAGATTCATGAGTTCAGAAATGGGTGTATTTTCGGGGCAAACGGTCTCGCAACGCTTGCAACCCGTGCAGGACATATAATTCTTTTTCATAAAATGAATACTCCTAGGAAAACAGATTGTAAACACAGTTATTTTGCTTTTTGGGATGCTTCGTTAATCACTGCCGCGGAACTATAACTTTGCTGGTTGTTCAGAATCGTATCCAGCTTTTCGTGGAGATCCTGAATAATAATTTCACTTTTCAGATTAACAAGATAATCGTTTTGCGACCGCTGGCGGTCTTTTTCTTCCTGACGGTTTTGGCTCATCATAATCAGCGGAGCCTGGATCGCGGCGACACAAGACAATACCAGATTCAAAAGGATAAAGGGATACGGATCGAAAGCGCCTTGCAGCATGGCGATATTCAAAACAATCCATGCTGCCAATACGGCAAGGAATGTAATGATAAACTTCCAGCTGCCCACAAAGTGAGCGATGGAGTCGGATGCCTTTTGCCCGAAGGTTATTTTTGTCTCGACTTTTTGCAGTGTATTTTTTGCCAGTTGTTTTTCCAAAAGCAGATGTATGAACTCCTCATTGCTGATGTCCTCTTCCACATCATCGAGAATTGTCTTAATAATTTCAATTTTTGAAAGATTGTCGATGTTCATCGTTTACCTCGTTACTTTCCGACTAAATAAGCTCAATAAATCGGAAAATCATCAGATACAGTTTGTATCCTCTATTTTGATCTAGTATAATTATACCATAACAGAATTGGGAATGTGCATCGGAAATGCGCTGACCATTTTGGGTTTGAAGGTGATATGATATGATGATGAGACCGAAAAAGAAGAAAAAAATCAAACTCAGGCATCCGGTTCGATTGTTCCTTTCCGCTCTGATTTTGGTCGGTATCATTTTCGGGGCAGTCTGGCTCATTCAGAATATTTTGGTGTCCGATCCTCTGGTTCGTGAGATTGAGCAGCAGGAAGGGCAAGATATTGTAGTAATTGACAGGCAGGTGCTTTTCGATGTCGTGAGCGGCACAGCGGCAAAAGATGATACTGCCGAAAATACCTACGTTGTACAGCCGGATACTGTGATTTCCTACCGAATTGTATACATCTATAAAATTGCAAACAATCAAACCAACTATGTAAAATATGATGACTTGAGTATCAAAATATCCGATACTGCTTTGGCAACGGTAAAATCGGAGAAAGACAGCCAGATTGTTATTTCAAATGCACCGTCCGACAACAATTCAAATAAAGTGACTGTAACTGTCGGGTACGGAAAAACAAAACAGGTGTTCACTTACAATATTGATTTTTCTTCCCTGCAGACACCGAATCAATAAGACGCATTGCGTCTTATTTTTTTATCGTGATATGTTCTCCATAGTCGGAATGTCAGGCAGGCGCCGCCTAAATTAAGCATTAAATCGTCAATGTCACAAACGCCTGTTTTCAAAAAATACTGCATGATTTCCATCAAACAGATCAGGATTGTCATAAGAACAAAAAATCGGAGGGGCGTCCTCAGTTTTTTGAACAATGTCGGCAACAGCAGACCCATCGGCATGAATGCAATGAAATTGCCGAGTAGATTAACAATCAGTTGAGAGATCAGCAGATCGCCCATAATCGTACCCTTGATGTAAAGTATGATTGTCTTGAACGGAATCAGATTCAGATTTCTGCTGTTGTAATCCGAGTAAGAACCCGAGTATGCTTTATTGCGCAAAAATTCTTCATCCGTGAACATAAGCGTAACCAATAATACACTGTACAATAGGAGCAGATAAATGTAACAATATCTTTTATAGTGCTCCAGTTTTTCTCCGTTTAAAAACCGTATAGGAAAATAAAGAGCAACTGCGGCTGCAATATTCAATCCGAGAGAAAAGAACAGTGAAGCGTGCAACATACCCAATTCAATTGCGACGGCACAAATGCCAAAGCAAGCAGAAAGAATGATAAATAAAAAAAGCAAACGATGTTGTGACATGATGTATCCCCCGAATTGCTCAGTAATCGTATCTATACTTATCCTACCACAGCAAATAAGGACAAGCAACGCAACGCGGCATTAAAATGAATTGGAAATAGCTCTGCTGGCAGATATCTTATGTATTCGTATGTGGTCGAATTGATCCGGTATTGCGTTTGATTCGGATCAAACAGGTTTCGGTTTTGCGCAAGTGCAGTGAGGAGGCTTTCCGCAGGAGCATATTCTCCGGTTGACACAAAAGAATATCGTGTATATAATAATGGTATACACCCCCCGCGGGTGTAGTGATGGAGATGCTATGAAAAAAGTAAAATTCAATGTGACGGGAATGAACTGCTCGGCATGTTCGGTACATGTGGAAAAGGCAGTATCAAAACTGGAGGGCGTCAAACAGGCATCAGTCAGTCTTTTGAGCAACAGTATGACTGTCAGTTTTGATGAAGGGAAAATAAAGGATGCCGATATTGTAGCTGCTGTGCAGGATGCGGGATACGATGCTGTAACTGCAGAACATCGGGATGCAAAAGCGCCCGCACAAAGCGATTATCTGGCAACGGAAGAAGTGCGCAAAATGAAACGCAGGCTGATCTGGTCCGCGATCTTTACTGTGCCGTTGTTCTATTTGGCAATGGGGCATATGTTCGGTTGGCCGCTCCCACCGTATTTCGCCGAGCATGTAAATACACTGGGCATAACATTTACACAGTTTCTGCTCGTATTGCCTGTCGTGATGATCAATCAGCATGTATATATCACCGGATTTAAAACATTAGTCAAGCGTGCGCCGAACATGGATTCTCTGATCGCAATCGGGACATCGGCTGCAATCATTTACGGAATATTTGCGATTTATCGTATCGGCTACGGTTTCGGGCGTAGTGATATGGACATGGTGATGACCTATTCGATGGATTTGTATTTCGAATCCGCTGCTACGATCTTAACGCTGGTTACGCTCGGTAAGTTTTTTGAAGCCCGCGCAAAAGGGCGTACATCAGATGCAATACAAAAACTGATTGCGCTGCGTCCGCAGACAGCGACGGTACTGCGAAACGGAATGGAAACCGAGGTTGATATTGCAGATGTGCAAAAAGGCGATATCATTGTAATAAAAGCAGGACAGACCGTACCTGTGGACGGTATCGTCAAAAGCGGACATTCCTCGGTCGATGAATCTGCGCTGACGGGAGAAAGCATCCCGGCGGAAAAAACAGTCGGCGACAAAGTAATCAGCGCGAGCATCAATCGTTCCGGATATTTGGAATTCGAAGCAACCAATGTCGGAGATGACACAACGCTGTCTCAAATCATCAAGCTTATGGAGGAAGCCGGATCATCCAAAGCCCCGATTGCAAAATTGGCAGATAAAATCAGCGGTATTTTCGTGCCGGTCGTGATTTCAATCGCTGTAATTGCAACGCTAATCTGGCTTCTGGTCGGTCAAAGTTTTGAGTTTGCCTTGTCCATCGGCATCAGTGTTCTTGTGATTTCGTGTCCTTGCGCCTTGGGTCTTGCCACTCCGACTGCAATCATGGTCGGAACCGGAAAAGGCGCGCAGAACGGAATACTGATCAAATCGGCCGAAATACTTGAAACGGCACATAAAATCAATGCGGTTGTCCTTGATAAAACAGGGACTGTCACGATGGGAAAACCTGTTGTGACCGATATGATTGCATCAGATGATTATACAAAAGATCAATTGCTTCAGATAGCGGCATCCATAGAAAAGCTGTCCGAACATCCGCTTGCGGAAGCAATCGTTGCAAGAGGAAAAGAAAAAGATATACATGTATTGCCGGTCTCAAACTTTCAAACAGTTGCGGGGCGAGGCGTCATCGGCACAATCGATGGGAAAAAAATCTTTGCAGGCAATCCGAAGCTGATGGAAGAAAACAAAATTGCTTCGGAACTGATTGACCGATATGCCGAAACATTCAGTACGCAAGGAAAAACACCGCTTTATTTTGCGGATGAAACGGCGGTGTTCGGGATTATTGCCGTATCTGATCCGATTAAGCCGAGCAGTGCAAACGCGGTCGCCGAAATGCATGCAATGGGTCTGAAAGTCGTGATGCTGACAGGCGATAATCGAAGAACCGCTGAAGCGATCGGTCATCAGGTCGGTATTGATATCGTAATTGCGGAAGTACTCCCGCAGGATAAAGAAAAACAGATTGCGCAACTTCAGTCGGAAGGGCTGAAAGTGGCGATGGTGGGTGACGGTATCAATGATGCGCCCGCGCTTGCCCGTGCGGATGTGGGTGTTGCTATCGGAGCAGGTACGGATATTGCAATCGAATCGGCAGGAGTTGTGCTTGTGCGAAGTGATCTGAATGATGTCGTGTCGATGATTCAGCTGAGTAAAGCAGTGATTCGCAATATTAAACAGAATCTGTTTTGGGCATTGTTTTACAACAGTGTCGGAATCCCTCTAGCGGCAGGCGTATTTTTTACCCTGCTCGGTTGGAAGCTCAACCCGATGTTCGGTGCTGCAGCAATGAGTTTCAGTTCAGTCAGTGTTGTTGCAAATGCACTGCGATTGAAATTCTTCCGTCCGAAATTTGTTAATCAAAGTTGCAGTGTGCAAAGTTGCGGATTCGATCAAAATAAAATAGCAGATATGACTGAAACAAAAGGAGATCAAAAGATGGAAAAGAAAATGAAAATTGAAGGGATGACTTGTGGGCACTGTGTGGCAAGAGTGGAAAAAGCGCTTAACGCGATTGACGGCGTCAGCGCAAAAGTTGATCTGGAAAGCAAGACAGCGAGCGTGTCTTTAACGAAGGATGTCCCAAATGAAGTCCTGATCAAAGCAGTAACAGATGCGGACTATGAAGTGACGGAAGTGAAATAAGCAATGCAGGCATCAAAAAAACAGGTACTTCGACTGCTCAAAACCGCAAGGGGACAGATTGAAGGCATCATGAATATGGTGGAAGAAGACCGATATTGCATCGATATCTATCACCAGATTTTGGCGGCGCAGTCCATGCTGAAAAAAGCGAACAAAGAAATTATGCATGCGCATATGAATGCATGCGTAAAAGACGCATTTCAGAACGGAACGGAAGAAGAGAAAATAGAAGAACTTTTGGCAATATTGGATAAGTTGACGAAATAGCAAAACACAATCAACGAATTGTATTCAAATAGAATGGAAAGACGATTGCAGACTTCTCATCATTGAGCCTATTGCTGCAAAATGATCAGTGAAAAGAGTGTTTACGTGAAAAACGAAACACTCTTTTTTTTTAATCGGACATGACGAAACGATCACTTTGTATGACGGGAGGAGTCGCAACATGATTCCTATTTGCACGGCAAGTCAGTAAAGATGCTTGTATTCAACAGTGAGGCTATATATAATATTAATGTATAAAAATAATGATCTCGTAAATCGGAACAACTACGTTTCGATGTCGTTCTTGCCACAAAAAGGTTGAAACACATCAGGAAAAATTCGAAAAGAGAAGAAAAATGTTGAATAAATGCAAAAAAATGTTGAACAGACTCTATCAATGGGACAGCTTTCCATTTGTTATTTTGGTTTCTGGTATGATTCTTTTGCATTTGACGATTACATACGGTACCGTCGACGATTCCTGGTGTCTTGATAATCTCGTATTGGATAAAAATGGGTGGAGCATCTCTTCATTTTTGGGTATGGATTTGAGGTCTTATTTTGTTTACAGATATCAAACATGGTCATCAAGGTTGGTCATCGAGTATGTTGCACTCATGATTATCAGTCACAGAATATTGTGGACAATTGTCAATATTGCTATGGTATTGCTGATTGCGCGATGTATTTCATTGTTCTTTCCGTCCGAAAATATCAGAAAAAAGAATTGGATGATTACTTGCCTGATGTTCATTTTTCCTTTTCAGATCACGGGAGATACGGGTTGGGTTGCGACCTCGATGAATTATTTGTGGGTGCTGGCATTGGGACTTTATGCGATGATGTCTGTGTATAAGGCTTTCCAAGGGATTCGAATGAAATGGTATGAATACCTTCTTTGTACGATTGCCCTGTTTTACGCTGTAAACGCAGAGCAAATGTGCGCAGTTCTGTTGGCGGTCTTTCTCATCAGTACGATTTATCTATTGAAAACTAAAAAAATAAATATCTATATTATGTTTCAGACATTGATATGTGCAGGTGGTATGGTTTTGATTTTGATTTGTCCCGGGAATGCGCTTAGGGCTGCGTCCGAGATACCTAAATGGTTTCCGGATTATACCCAACTGTCATTTATGCAGAAGACGGAACTGGGTTACTCTTCGTCATTATACGAATTTATTATGCAGCCGAACTTGATATTTACTATATTTTCATTTTTATTACTGATCAGCATTTTCCTAAAGCAAAAAAATAAAATATTACGCACGATTGCTGCGATTCCTTTCGCTACAAGCTTGATTTTTGGATTGTTCGGCAGTTATGCCTCAACCGTTTTTCCATGGATCGCGGCGGTAAAAAATGCGATGACAATATACGGCACCGGTGCAACATTCGCTTCCGTGCAAAGTCTGTTCCCGGATGTTCTTTTAGCAATGATTTGTCTTAGTGTGCTATTCAGCATCTATCATGCGTTTGACAATAAGGACACTGGATTACTTGCGATATTGATCGTTCTGCTGGGCTTTGCTACGAGAATCATGATGGGCTTTTCGCCTACAATATGGGCTTCGGGGGAAAGAACGTTTACCATCATGTTCTTCTCTTTTATTATATGCAGTGTGATGCTTTATAATCAGATTATGAAAACGCACATGTTCAAATATGATCATGTTTTTATGCCGGCAATCACTTCAATTGCAGCACTGTCTTATTTGAATATTTTATTTGTTGCAGTTTAGCTTCCAATTTTCTGCCGAGCATTAGAACTGCCTGCAATATAGTATCATGAAAAAAAAGACGCACTTTTTTTAAAGAAACTGGCGTCTTTTTAATATTTAAGATGTACAGATGTAATTCAGTTCGCTTGATGCAGTCCGCATTCTATTATTTTTTTGCCGACATTCCGACGACTGATTTATGAATTCATGAGCAAATAGTTTCTTGCTTGGATAGTCAGCGGATGCAGCAACTCTTCTTTTCGGATGACAAAAGAAATAATGCCGTCGTATGCCATTAACAATGCTTTATCGAAATCGGTCGATGCGGTTTCTCGGATGCTTGACAGATCGGCATATGTTCTGGACGGTTCGATCAAATCGGCAAGAAAGATGATTTTCTCCATTGGGCTCATGTTTTCGTGCCCCATTGTGTGATGTGTAATTGCATTGAAAATTTCTTCATCGTGAATGCCGAAATTTTCCCGGGAAATATAGGCTCCTACTGCGCCGTGAAGCAGCTGCGGAGAATGAAGGATGATCGGATCCGTCGGTATACCGAATCTTTTTGCGGCATCCAGCAATTCGGCATCGCTGAGATTCTTTGCACAATCATGTACCAAACCTGCCAGATAAGCTTTGTCTGAATCTGCACCCTGATATTGCGCCAACTGTTTTGCGGTGAGCGCGGTATTCAGAGAATGAAGATATCGCTCTTTTTTTAGATGTACCTCCAAATATTGCTTGATCAGTTTGATCTCTGTCATAATATTGTGCCTGCCTGATATAAATGATTTTCCTTGATGTAGATGTTAATTGCCAACGGAACAAGTTCGGATATATTCCGTTCTGCCGAGATCATTGTACGGATACTGCTCGATGAAATTTCCTCCGGTTGTGTGTTTTCGACCAGAATCACCGTTGCGCCGAAAGATCGATTGAGCTGCTCTGCTTCATCGAGCAACAGATCGTTGTCTACCCCTTTTCTTGTCAGAACGACAAAAGAAATCAGATGGGCGAGCTCATTAAAATCTTTCCATTTCGTCAATTGAAACAGAATATCGGAGCCGCTGATAAAGAAAAATTCATCGTTTGATCGCGAACGAAGGAATTTGACTGTATCAATGGTGAACGATTGCCCGGATCTCGTAATTTCGATATCGCTGACTTCGTATGAACTCAGGTGGTGGAATGCCAACGTTGTCATTGCCATACGATGTTTGCGAGGAATGGTTTCATCTGTTTTTTTCAACGGGTTGTCCCCGGTGGGGATTAAAATAATTTTGTCGAGAAACGCAGCTTTTTTTGCAAATTCGCACAGTTGGAGATGCGCATTGTGCGGCGGATTAAAACTCCCGCCAAATAGTCCCACCCTCATAGCTACACCGGAAGCGTATAGTGGCTGTCTTTTGGTTTCTTGCGAAACAGAATAAATTTTCTGCCGATGGTTGCCACAACTTCCGCTTTCGTCTGTTGTGCGATACTGTCCGCCGTTTCACGCAAATCAGCCATACTGTTTTGCTGGATTTTGCATTTAACGAGTTCTCGGGCGGACAATTGCTCTTCCGCTTGTTTCATAATATTTTCGGTCAGCCCATCTTTGCCGATATATAATGTGTCGGGCAGATCTGCCGCCATTTTTTTTAAATAACTGCGCTGTTTGCTGCTCAGCATAATTTCACCTCATTTTTTTTAACGGTAATACTCGAATTGCAGTCCGCAGATATCCACTGTATCACCGTCCTGAATGCCTGCTTTTTCGAGTGCGGAGAAAATACCCTTGTTCTTGAGTACTCTCTGGAAATACGCGGCAGACTCGAAATCGTCGAGATTGACTGTGCCGAGAATACGCTGCATCATATCGCCGACGACGTAGTATACGCCGTTTTCGTTTTTGATTTCGAAAATGTTGGTTCTGGTCGGCGTATGCAGGATAATTTCTTCCGGTGTAAAGAAAGAAGGAGATTTTTCGGTTTCCGGCAGCAGTTTCACAATATAATCCAATAATGCTTCCAGTCCTTTGCCTGTTGCCGCACTGATCGGGAATGCCGTGAACCCTTTTTCCTGAAAATATGTTTTTAATTCCTGTGCATCAGCATCATTCATCAAGTCGATTTTGTTTAGCGCAACGACCTGCGGTCGCTCTCTCAGTTTTTCCGAATAGGAGAACAGTTCGTTATTGATGATCTCAAAATCGTCTTTCGGGTCGCGATCTTCCGAGGATGCGGCATCAATGACATGAACAAGCATCCTGGTTCGCTCGATATGTCTGAGAA
>CAYUFL010000009.1:7845-8202 GCA_964444065.1 uncultured Lachnospiraceae bacterium | reverse complement strand
CCCATTCCTTCACTGGCGCCTTCGATTAAACCCGGAATGTCTGCCAAAACAAATTCAGGCGCATTTTTATATTGCACAATACCCAGATTCGGAGAAAGCGTCGTGAAATGATAATTCGCGATTTTCGGTTTTGCGTTTGTTACTCTTGATAAAAGCGTTGATTTGCCGACATTCGGAAACCCAATCAGTCCGACATCAGCAATGGTTTTGAGTTCCAGCAATAAATTCAGTTCTTTTGCAACGTCTCCGGGTTTCGCAAAAGCCGGAGCCTGTCTGGTGGAGGTCGCAAAATGTTGATTCCCGCGTCCGCCGCGGCCGCCGGAGAGTGCAGTGAAACGCTGGTTGTCTTCGGTCGTG
>CAYUFL010000009.1:0-7835 GCA_964444065.1 uncultured Lachnospiraceae bacterium | reverse complement strand
AAAATGCCATCACCCTGGAGCCGGATGCGATCATCGGCGAACCGTTCGACCCGTTTCGGTCGGTGGTCGGTCCCGATGACGACTTTCTCGCCGCGCTGAGCGAGGATTCCGCGGAAGTTCTCGCCGTAGCAGATGCCGGTGTACTGGTTGTCTTCGGTCATGTCGCACAGCAGGTGCCCTGAATCGTTGTCAAAAATGACTGTTCCGATCGGGACCTGTATCACAAGGTCATCCGCATTTTTGCCCGAACAGTTTTTTTTGCCGCCGCCTTCCCCGTCTTGCGCAGCAAATCGTCTTTTATACCGGAATGCTCCGAGGGTATTGACTGCTTCCGAGGCCTCGATGATTACATCACCGCCCCTACCGCCGTCTCCTCCGTTCGGACCGCCGTCCGGTACATACTTCTCTCTGTGAAAAGAGATGGCACCGTCTCCGCCTTTGCCCGAGCGGACATTAATAACTACTTTATCGATAAACATCGGTTCCTCCGTGTGTGGTTCGTTTTCATTACAAGCATATTACTTCATTTATAATCATACCATATAATCGGATTAATTATCATAATCTTTTCCTATTATTATTGCAAGTGAAATATGAAAAATAACTGTTCAAAGTTGTTTACAAATCCGCTTCAGTTCTATATAATATGAAAAAGCGATGAAAAAATGAGTATCCGTGAAAGATTTTTCAGAGAGCCACACTTGCTGAGAAGCGGCATTTCGGAAACGGAGAATATGGTTTTGGAGCTTTCGCATCGAATAATTGAAATGCGAACGCGTAGCAGGCGTTATCTGTATCGAGTGGACTTTACGTCAATAAGGGTGGTACCGCGGAAAATTTCCGTCCCTTTACGGGCGTTTTTTTATTACTGATTCCGCCATCGGAATCGGAAGGAGAACCCAATGAACAAAAAGCCATACTATATTACAACTGCAATTGCCTATACTTCCGGCAAGCCTCATATCGGAAATGTATACGAAATCGTACTGGCCGACGCGATTGCTCGTTTCATGAGATTGTACGGGTATGATGTGTATCTGCAGACGGGAACGGATGAACACGGGCAAAAAATCCAAACCAAAGCGGAAGAGGCAGGTGTAACGCCGCAGGAATTTGTGGACGGGGTTGCATCTGAAATACGACGTAACTGGGATATCATGAATACATCCTATGATGGATTTGTACGTACAACCGATCCAAAACACGAAAAAATCGTTCAAAAGATTTTTAAAATACTGTACGAACAGGATGATATTTACAAAGGCGAATATGAAGGAATGTATTGCAGTCCCTGCGAATCATTTTTCACCCCAAGTCAGCTTGCGGACGGCAAGTGCCCGGACTGCGGCGGCGAAGTCAGCTATGCGAAAGAGGAAGCATATTTTTTCCGCATCAGCAAATATCAGGATGCACTGGTAAAACATATCGAAGCGCATCCCGATTTCATTCAGCCGGAATCCAGAAAGAACGAAATGCTGAATAACTTCATTAAGCCGGGACTGAAAGATCTCTGTGTATCGCGTACATCGTTCAATTGGGGCATCCCGGTAGATTTTGATCCAAAACATGTGGTTTACGTTTGGATTGACGCGCTCAGCAACTACATTACTTTTCTCGGGTACGATCCCGATGGAGAAAACGGAGAACTTTTTGAAAAATATTGGCCGGCAGATGTGCATCTGATCGGCAAAGACATCCTGCGGTTCCATACGATTTACTGGCCGATTATGCTCATGGCACTTGGCGTGGAACTGCCGAAAAAAGTCTTCGGACATCCGTGGCTGTTGATCGGCGAAGGGAAAATGAGCAAATCGAAAGGCAATGTAATTTATGCGGATGATCTCGTCAATTTGTTTGGTGTGGATGCGGTTCGCTATTTTGTACTCAAGGAAATGCCGTTTGCGCAGGACGGGTCAATGACATACGAACTTCTAATTGAACGCATCAACGGAGAGCTTGTCAATATTTTGGGTAATCTGGTAAACAGAACAGCTGCGATGACACAACAGTATTTTGGCGGTATCATACCGGAACAGGGTGAAGCGACCGAGCTTGACTGCGAACTGATTGGCATGGCGTCGGAACTTGCGGGCAATGTGGCAGAAAAAATGGACGAATTGCGTGTTTCCGATTCCATTCAGCTGATCTTCAATGTGCTCAGGCGAAGCAATAAATATATTGACGAAACAACGCCGTGGATACTGGCAAAGGATTCCGCACAGAAAGGACGTCTCGGCACCGTATTGTATAACCTGCTGGAAACGATCCGTATTTGCGGGGTATTGCTTGGTGCCTATTTGCCCGATACCTCCCAAAAAATACTGACGATTCTCAACACGGAAGCGACAGACTTCGAAAGTTTGAAAACATTCGGTGCACTACGCGTGGGCACAAAACTGAATCCCGCCGAAATTCTTTTCGAACGTATTGATATGAACGCAAAAATGAAGCAGATTGAATCAGCAGATACTGCTGTGAAAACAGCAGCGAAGCTGCCCGAAACAACCAAGGAAGAACAACGCGAAGAAATTTCAATCGATGATTTCGCAAAAGTGGAGTTGCGTACGGGAGAGATTGTTTCTGCCGAGAAGCATCCCGACGCCGACAGGCTGTATGTGTTACAGATCTCGTTAGGTGACGAACAGCGGCAGATCGTTTCCGGAATCGCTAAATATTTTACGATTGAAGAACTGACCGGCAAGCGGGTGGTGGTGGTCACAAATCTGAAACCTGCAAAATTGCGCGGCGTTATGTCATACGGAATGATTTTGATGGCAGAGGATAAGGATGGGCTGCATTTCATCGTTGCCGAAGGCGGCGGTGAAAATGGAGCAAATATCAGATAAAAAGTGCATCAATTATGCAAAATCGGATTTACATAAAATTTTCAAAAAAAAGAAATTGTAAGCATATTGTAACAAAGCAGCAGTGTGATAAAATAAAAAAGCGAGGTTAAAAGAGTAATGAGGTTTCAAATGGTCGCGGATCATGCGGTACGTCCGCGCGAAAAAGATGTCATTTTTGGCATTGCAGGCAGAGCAAGAAAAGCAGCGGAAGAGTACGGATCCGAGAATATTATTAATTCCACGATTGGTGCATTGCTGGATGATAATGGAAAATTAATCGCTTTCAATACAGTGTACGATACCTTAAAAAGTATGGATAATGCCGAAATCGCAGGATATGCGGCTTTGGAAGGAGATCACGATTATTTGAAAGCGGCAGTCCAGGCATGCTTCATGGATAAAAAACCGGAAGGGTTTATTCGTTCGGTTGCAACACCGGGCGGAACGGGTGCGGTTCGTCATGCTGTCTGTAACTATACGAATCCGGGCGAAACAGTGCTGACCTCGAGTTGGTTTTGGGAACCGTATCAGACCATCGCAGATGAGAACAACAGAAAGCTTGATACATACAATTTGTTCAATGAAAAGAACGAATTCGATTTCGAAAGCTTTCGGGAACGATTTGAATACTATCTGAAACTGCAGAAACGAATTTTGGTCATCCTCAACACACCTGCGCATAATCCGACAGGATATACGATCAGCGATGAGGAATGGGATAAAATCATCACACTTGTAAAAGAACATGCAAAAGATCAGAGCAACAAAATCATTCTTTTGGTTGACGTGGCATATATTGATTTTGCAGGCGAGCACGCAAGGGATTTCATGCCCAAGCTGGGCAATCTGCCGCAAAATGTTATGACTTTATTTGCATTTTCCGCTTCAAAAAGCTATACCATGTACGGACTGCGAAACGGTGCGATTATTTGCGTGACGGCAAGCGAAGATTTGTCGGAAGAATTTTTCTATTCCTGCGCGCATTCCAACCGCGGTACCTGGTCCAACGGAACCAGGGGCGCAATGCGGGTGGTTGCAAAAATATACGGTGATAAAAATCTGTATGAGGAATGCGAAAAGGAACGGGATTTTTATAGAGAATTGCTGAAAAACCGGGGGGATGCTTTCTTAAAAAGTGTCGAAGAAGTACAATTGCCGATTACCAATTACAGAGGAGGCTTCTTCGTAAGTGTACCGTGCGATGATCCTGCAAAACTTTGTGAACGCTTGATAGACGACCGATTGTTTTCGGTGCCGCTCAGAAAGGGCATACGTCTTGCACTGTGCGCGATCAGCGAAGAAAAATGTGCACAAATACCTGCGATGATCAAAAGGGCTTTGTCGGAAATTTAATTTATTATATCTGTCAGACAAAATTGATGGCAATTGGTTAAGTTGGGGAAAATCAATAAATACCATTAAATGGAGCTGATATGAAAATAGTCGGAAGATCTGAACGCGGAAAAAGAACTGCGGTTTCGAATTCTAGAAAAAGTAAATTGCGAAAATATACAGTAACTGCAACGGTCTTTTTAACGCTTGTTGCAGTATTTGCTGTGGCATATTACAATATACCCGCCTTGCATCAGAAGGAAATCAACGGAACGGTTTTAAAAGGGATTCTTGATGAGAATGTTGTCTTGCCGCAAGCACAGGGTGCTTTGAAGGTTAGTCAAGGAGATATCTATGTATTTGATATCTATGTCGAATACAAGGACAAAAACGGGAATGCGGCTGCCGGTGAAATCTCGGATAAATCTGAATTAAACATGGATTTTTCCAATACCTCCGTTTGTGACAGGACTGCGTACAATACCATTCAATTTAAATCGAATGCGCCAAACGGTACGATTCTGACAGTGACATTGGAATATGAAGGGCAAAAACAGACCTTTCAGTTTATTATCGCGGCAACCCTTGATTCGACTGTTGGAGCAGACGGCATTTTGACAAATCCTTCCGATCCGGCGGTTCTGGTTACTGCCACAAGAAATCTGCCTTCCGGATATGTACCAAGCGGGATGACACAGCCCAATGTGCAATTTAAATCCGAAGTCAGCGATGCTCAAAAATATTTGTGCAGCGAAGCGGCGATTGCCACAGAAAAGATGTTTACAACTGCAAAAAATGATGGAATCATACTGACCGCACTCAAAGGATATAGTGGATATTCTGCTGCAGACCCTGAACATCAGACTGGTTTGTCGCTTGATGTCAGCAGTATCAGTGTGGATTATTCTGTAAGCAGTAAGCTCGCAAACAGTGTGCAAGGACAATGGTTGGCGGGAAATGCATATAAATACGGATTCGTTTTGCGATATCCTTCGGGCAAAGAAGGTGCAACAGGATTTGCATACAGTCCTGCGCATTTAAGATATGTCGGAGTGGAACTGTCAACTTATTTATATGAAAACAATCTGACTTTGGATGAACTTTATGCAAGATAGAAAAAACGAGTCTCAAAGCAAGATGTCTCCATGAATGTGTTGAAGAAAAGTACTTTTTTGAAGTACTTTTTTTGTATATTCGATATTAATCAAATTGATTAAATAGTACTTGCCATGATATTGATAAAATAGTAATATATAATATATAATCAACAAGCATATACCAAATCAGAGAGAGCGCCTATTTATTATATATACTCAATTTAGTAACATGATGACACTTTTGTGATATAATAAAAATTAATTGCAGCTAAGATCACATGTTCATGCAGTATGATTGGATGCGACAGTCTTTGTACGGGAATCATATATAAAATAATTTGGAATGTATACACATAACAAGCAAGACATGATCAGGAAAGGTTAAAAAATGCATTACAAAAGCAAAGTAGATATTTTGTATGAAAAAATTCTGGACGATATTGTCAACGAGCATTATAAGCAGGGGGATCGTATTATCATCAGTAAGTTGGCAAAAGATAATAAAGTGAGCGATATTCCTGTGCGGGAAGCGCTGAGACGAATCGAAAGCGAAGGGTTGGTTGAGATTGTTGCCAATCATGGTGCGGTCGTAACAAAGTTCAATAACGATGATATTGCGCAGTTTTATTTGATCAATGGTCTATTGGGTGGATATGCAACCCGATTGAGTTCGGATTATCTGAGCGGGATGGACTTTGAGGAATTGATGCGGATTAATGAGGAAATGAAGAAAGCGGTTGACTCCGATGAATATGACAGATTTTTATTATTGGACGAAAGCTTTCATTTGAGAATTTTTGTAGCGGTACCGTTTCCGATGATATTCAAATCAATCAATAAAACATGGATGAGACGGATGGAAAAACAGGTCCGAGTTCCGAATGAGCAGCAGATGGAAATATATGAAGAACATAAAAAAATCGTAAGCTTATCCATGGAAAAACAGTATGATGAATTGGAAAAAATCACAAGAGCGCATCTGGTTGCTCCGGTAGCAGCAATTTTAGACGGAATGAAGAAGAAATAAACAAGAAAACCGCAAAATTAATTTTTGCGGTTTTCTTTATTCAGAATTTCGATTAATTCAGATATTGAGTCGATCAGATAATCCGGATTTGATTCCGAAAGCAATTCTTTATCATTGTATCCCCATGTAGCGGAGGCGATTTTTACGCCGGCCTTTTGGGAAGATTCGATATCGCGCACTTCATCACCGACATAAAGAATTTCTTCAGGCTTAACGCGGTATTTTTTTATGATACGATTGATTTTGATTTCTTTCGTAAACAGCGGCGATGATACGATAAAATCCATTTCTATATCTTTATTCTTGCAGAATCTGCGGATATTCTTCTTTGTGTTGGAAGAAATAATTCCGATCGTCCCTGTCAATTCTCTGATTTGCATCAATATTTTTCTCAGGTCTTCATTAAAAGCACGGACATCGTTAATATTCTTTTTTAAGATGGATTGTCCTTCTTTGAGCAGAATGAATACTTTGGAATAAGGAATATCCAGCACAGTGAGCAATTTGCTTAGATGCATTTTTTTCATTTCTTCCATCTCTTTGATGGTGTATGTTTTGTAGCCGTATTTCATGGCAAGTTCGTTGTATATATCGAGTGTCCACTGCTCGGTGTCTGCAATTGTGCCGTCAAAGTCGAAAATAACAATCTTAATCATATTTATTCCTTGCTGGGATGTTAATTTATAGTAAAATATAAAACAGTGAATCATATAATACGTTTTTTTTGGAACCAACAAAGAACATTATATAACGGATTCATAAGAATGTCATTAAAATCCCTGTAAAGTATATTGAGGTATAGATGAAATTTTTGAAAGAGGAAGGATTCCGTCCTTCCCGAAAAATCTTTTTATTTGATAGAAAACAAATCGTTGCGCTGACTTTCAGTACTGGAGCAAGCATCATATTATTAATCGTGATGTTCTTTTTTCAGGAACAGGTCAATTTGACAATCTTTCGTGTGCTGGCAACTTTTGATTTGATTTTGCTGTTGTTCCGTTTGACGAATTATAAATTTCTGCAGAAAACATTCACGTTGAGTGCATCATTGCCGTTGCATTTGTGCAATTTCAATTTGCTGCTTTGTTTTGTTGCAGCATGGTATCAGAACATTTACCTGTATGATTTTTTATTCTCACTCTCCCCGTTTGCCGCGATGGCAGCGTTGTTGTTTCCTGACATCGAAGCCGCCAGATATCCACATTTTAATTTTCGATCGATTGAATTTTATGTTTCACATACATTGCTTGTTCTGATGCCGATCATTCCGGTACTGTATCTTGGTTTTCGACCGAGCTTATCCTATGCGAGCCAGAGCGGAGTAATTTTCCTTTCGATGCTGATGGTTGCAGGGATCGCTGTGCATTTAACAGACGGAAATTATATGTTCTTGAACGAAGCTCCCGATAAAACCCCGCTGAAGGCAATCGAAAACCGATATGGCATTAAAATTTACCGTATTTCATTGCTTACTTCGTTTGTATTGATTTATCTGTTGATGCATTTGATATCCTATTTGATCTTTCACTGACT
>CAYUFL010000008.1:33881-55509 GCA_964444065.1 uncultured Lachnospiraceae bacterium | reverse complement strand
CCGTCTGATGGACGGTTATAAATATGGTTTTTACATGTTTTGCGGCTGCGCAGGACTGTCAATGATCCTTAACATGTTGTTAGGTGCGTACACAACAGGTATCGGAAATATTTTTGCCCCGCTCATCCTTTGGTTGTTTGCCAGAAGTCAATGGCAGTACTTCAGATAAGTTTCGGTAAGAGCCTTTCCTTATAAGAGAAACTGTTTAATTAATTTATCGATGCGTTGCTTCATGATCAATTGCCGGATAATGAACGGGTTGTCACTGCAAACGCATGATCAAGATCAAGTCAGCGTTAAATTTTATACGAAAAAACAGCCGAATCCTATGATTCGGCTGTTTGTCTGCTTTGATTATTCCGTTGTGTACGGCAGCAATGCGATGTTACGCGCGACCTTGATCGCGTTTGTGACCGCTCTTTGATGCTCTGCACAGGTACCTGTCGCTCTTCGGGGCAGGATTTTGAAACGTTCGGAAACGTATTTTTTCAAAAGTTTTACATCTTTGTAATCAATTTCATCTATTTTGTTTTCGCAGAAATAGCAAACTTTCTTTCTGCGTCTGTACATATCTCTGTTGTTGGAATCTCTGTCTCTGTTTTGCATGGGAATGTTCTCCTTTCCGAATTAAAATGGGACATCCAAATCGTCGATTTCCTCGAATCCTTCCATCGGTACGCCAAAGTTTTCACTTTCGCCGTACTGACTTTTCGGTGCGTCTGATTTGGACCCGATAAAGTGCACTTCATCAGCCACGACTTCGGTCACATAACGTTTCCCGCCGTCTGCAGCATCATAGCTTCTGGTCTGAATTCTGCCGCATACAGCAACCTGTCCACCCTTAGTCAGATATTTTCCGCAAAGTTCCGCCGTTTTTCTCCATGCAACGATCGGAATAAAGTCTGCTTCCTTTTGACCGTCCTTGTTTTTGAATGTACGGTCAACAGCAAGTGTGAAACTTGCAACCGGAGTACCGTTTTGCAGATATTTTACTTCGGGATCTTTTGTGAGTCTGCCGATTAAGGTTGCTTTATTTAACATATCAATACCGCCATTACTTTTCTTTTTTGATGATAATGCCTCTGAGTATGTTTTCGGTAATTCGGAAAATGTGGTTGAGTTCGTCGAGCACTTTGGATTCTGCATTGAATTGTACCAATACATAATATCCGTCGCGCACTTTCTCAATTTCGTAAGCAAGACGTTTCTTGCCCCATTCTTCGATTTCCGTCACAGTACCCGCTGTTTCAATGACACCTGTTACCTTTTCGATGTAAGGTTTTACCTCTTCTTCGGTCAGGTTCGGATGTACAATAAATAGCGTTTCGTAAGAAGTCATGTTTTTTCACCTCCTTATGGACTATGGGGGATTGTGTATGCACATCCCCAAGGATATAGCACTTTAGTTTATCATAATCATTTCGCATTTTCAATTGTTTTATCTTTTTTAACGACTTTTTTGGCACCCTTTTCAAATTTGGCTCTCGGAAGCATCACGATTCGCTCGCATTGCACGCATTTGATTTTGATATCTGCTCCCATACGAATGATTTCCCATTCGTTCGAGCCGCAGGGATGTTGTTTCTTCATGATTACATGATCCGATAATTCATATTCGCCGATCATTCCGTCACCTTGTTCTGAACCGTTAGGTTCGTGTTTTGTTCCAGTTTGATTCCGTCCAGTCTGAATCGTTCCAGCAGTTGCTGTTTCAGAAAGCGCTCTGCATCCCATTGCGCCATAGAACGGGTTGTGGCATAAAGGCGAAATGTAACGCCGCTTGCACTGATATTCTGTATGCCGAGTGGGTACGGACCGTCGGTAAAGCGATCATCGGCGCTGACGATCTTGCAGATTTCTTTGATGGCCTGCTCCGCTTTTTTGATATCGGCAGCATAATCGATTCCGATATCAAACATGACACGCTGATCTTTTCTGGAATGGTTTGTAATTGCGACAATGGTACCGTTGTGCAAACTGTGCATATCGCCGTTGAAATCAGCAATGGTTGTAGTGCGGATGCCGATTGATTCCACCACACCGCTATATTTGTCAATTGTAATATAATCTCCCACATTGTATTGATCTTCAAAAATAATGAAGAATCCGGCAACAATATCTTCGATCATGCTTTTCAGTCCGAGGCTGAGAATAATACCGCCGATACCGGCAATGGTCAGAATTGAGCTGATATTGATAAACTGTCCCAAAATTACCATCAAGGCAATAAAGTAAAGCAAATATTTTCCTGTGTTTTTTGTCATGCTTTTCAGCGTTGCTCTGCGGGACGGGTCAATCCGAGATTTGAACGAGCGTGATTTGTCCGAAAACAAATTGTCGATCAATTTCGAAAATATGAATTTCGCAATCACGGTAAGCACGACGACCAAGACGATTACGGTCAGATCATCCAAAATTCCGACAACAGCACCGTAACGCTGCAACAAATTATCTGATAAATATTGACTGATCATCTTCAATTACCCGAACAGGAATCCCAGATAAAAATATTTTATCAGGAAGGAGTTGTTGATTGCTGTGGAAAGTCCCGTCATTCCGAGCATCAGATTGCTGAAATAGATCAATGTTACAAAAATACAGCAGATCAATGCGCCTTTCAGCAGACCGATCAAAAGACCGCCTATGCGGTTGAATGTTTTCAAAACCGGCAGTGAAGTCAGTCTGTCCAGAATATACATCAGGATATTTCCGACAATCAGAATGGCAATAAAAATGGCAAGGAAACTGATGACGACAACGAGAAAGGACGTGATGTTGTTTGCCAGAATCGCAGTGATGTCACCAACTGTTTTATCTGCCGTATTGATAAAGTTGTCAATCAAACCCTGCAGAGATACAGGTACATTGAATAATTGCGATGAGTTCGTCCACGAGGCACTCGATACAGCAGTTCCGCCGAAGAGCGTTGATAATTTATCCGATACAAAATTATGCAGTTGCGCGACCCAATTACTGTTTTGGGTGAAAAAATCCGCAAGTTGCTGGCTGAATATTTTCGCTAAGACCAAAGCACCGATAATCAGAAAAAATGAAAGAAAGGATCTTACAAATCCCTCCGAAAGTCCCCTGATTGTGCTGGCGAGCAGTATGACAACGATCGCAATATCAATCCACGAGAAGTTCATGCTGTGCCTCCCTGCCGGTTGTGTTTTTACGTCCGGTAATTTTATTTTATTATAGCATAAAAACGATGCAGTGAAAAGAAGGCTTTGCTTTCATATTATCACTTTGGGCAATTTGTATCGGTTTTCTTTTAACAGACGGAAGCATATTTCATGCAGTTCGATAGGAATAAACAAAACTTTCTCATATCAAAAAAACGCAATCACTCAATAAATAGAATGATGCGCTTTCAATGAATGTTTCGTTCGGGGCAGCAATCAATTAATCGAGCTTTGTTCCCGGTTTCATGTTTTCAAAAGCGGTTGCAATCATCAGCTTGATTCGGTTCAGTTGGTTGACTTCGCTTGCGCCGGGGTCATAGTCAATTGCTACGATATTTGTATCCTTATTGCGGCGTTTTAACTCTTTGATCATGCCTTTTCCGACGACATGGTTCGGCAGACATGCGAACGGTTGCATACAAATAATGTTGTCCGCTCCGGAATGGATCAGTTCGGCCATTTCTCCGGTCAGAAGCCAACCCTCCCCTGTCTGGTGTCCGAGCGAGAGTACATCGGAAGCATAAGCAGCAATCTCCCTAATCGATGCACCCGGTTGGAAATGTCTGCTTTTTGCGAGAGCTTTTTTCATAACGGTTTCGTAGCGTTCCAACACATAAATAATCAGATTATTGACGTTGCGTTTCAGTTTGGAGTCTCTGAGTAATTTTGTGTTGATCACACCGTTGTAAGCACAGTAGTACATGAAGCCCATCAGGCTTGGCATGACTGCCTCGGCACCCTCCGCTTCCACGACATCCACGACATTGTTGTTTGCGCCCGGATGGAATTTTACCAAAATCTCGCCAACAAGACCGACGCGCGGCTTTTTCTCGTCATTCAGTTCCAATGCGTCAAATTCAGTTACAATTCCTTGGATAATTTCATGAAAACGCATTTTCTTTGCACGCATTGATTGCAGACATCGTTTCGTCCACTTTTCGTACAGCTCATTTGCACTGCCCCTGTTTTTTTCATAAGGACGTACGCGGTACAGTACATTCATAAGGAGATCGCCGTAAACCAGCGCAACCATCGCGCGATGCAAAAACGGCAGCGTGTATTTGAATCCCGGATTTTTTTCAATGCTCTGCGCACTGATCGAAATCACAGGTACCCGATCAAAGCCGGCATCACGCATCGCTTTGCGTAAAAATCCGATGTAGTTTGTTGCACGGCAGCCCCCGCCGGTCTGCGTAATCGCGACCGAGGTGTTTTCCAGATCATATTCTCCGGACTGCAATGCAGAAATGATCTGCCCCACCACCAGAATCGCCGGATAACAGGCATCGTTGTTGACATATTTCAGCCCTGTATCGACGGCATTCTCATCGTCGCAAGGCAGCACTACCAAATTATACCCGCTCTTTCGGAACGCTTCCTGTAAAAATTGGAAATGAATCGGGGACATCTGCGGTGCTAAAATGGTGTGCTTTGAGCGCATTTCTTTTTCAAAACTGCGTTTTGCGTAAAGCAGATCTTTTCTTTTTCTGATATATCCGCGGCTTTCGCGTTCATTCATTGCGGCAAGCAGCGAACGCAGTCGGATACGCACTGCACCGAGATTGTTGATCTCATCAATTTTCAATACCGTATAAATTTTCGATGTTTCCGCTAAAATTTCCTGCACCTGATCCGTCGTTACTGCATCCAAACCGCAACCGAATGAATTCAGCTGCACCAGCTCCAGATCATCCCGTTCCGAGACAAAGCTTGCTGCTGCATACAGTCTGGAATGATACGCCCATTGGTCAACAACACGCAGCGGACGTTTTACGTTTCCGAATTGTGCCACTGCGTCTTCCGTAAGAACGCTCAGCCCCATCGATGCGATCATATCGGGAACTCCGTGATGGATGTACGGATCAATGTGATAAGGTCTTCCCGCCAACACAATTCCTTTTGTATGATGCTTGTGCATATAAGCCAGTACATGTTCTCCTTCAGTTTGAATATCGCGTTTAAAGCGATCTTGCTCCCGATAGGCATGTTCAACCGCTCGCTTTACTTCCTGCTTACCGATATTTTTGTCACAGAACGTTTCAATCAGAATTTCGATCAGCTGCTCTTTCTTGTCAATCGGTAAAAACGGATGCAGATATTGCAATTCAGGGGTTTCCCTGATTGCATCAACATTGTTTTTTATTACTTCAGGGTAAGATATCACGATCGGACAGTTGAAATGATTGTCGGCAAACAGCTGTTCTTTCTTTTCGTATTTTACAGACGGATAGAAAATCGTTGTTACGCCTTTATCGATCAAATCAATGATATGCCCGTGCACCATTTTTGCAGGGTAGCAGACCGATTCGGAAGGAATGGTTTCAATCCCTTTTTCATATAACTTGTGTGAGGACGGTGAGGATAATACGACCCGAAACTTCAGTTCCGTCAGCAATGTAAACCAGAACGGGTAGTCTTCATACATATTCAGCACTCTGGGAATGCCGATTTCTCCGCGCTCTGCCTTTTCTGCTTCGAGCGGGCGATAATCAAAGACGCGTTTGTATTTATATGCAAATAGATTTGGAATTTCGTTTTTTGTTTTTTCGGTTCCTGCACCTTTTTCGCAGCGGTTTCCTGCAACAAAACGCTCGCCGTTCGGGAAATGATTGATTGTCAGAAGGCAGTGATTCGAGCATTTCGGGCAACGTGAAATGGTTGCGCGGGGTTCGAAATCATGCAGTTTTTCAGCGGAAATCAGCGTAGAAACCAGTCCCTGCTCATATCGTTCTTTCGCAATCAAAGCCGCACCGAATGCGCCCATGATGCCTGCAATATCGGGACGTACGGCTTCGCGTTCGGTCAACTGCTCAAATCCGCGCAATACGGCATCGTTGTAGAAGGTACCGCCCTGCACGACAACTTTTTCGCCCAAATCCTCGGGGTTTTTTACTTTGATGACTTTGAACAATGCATTTTTAATCACAGAATAAGAAAGTCCCGCCGAAATATCACTCGGGGATGCACCTTCTTTTTGTGCTTGTTTTACGCGGGAATTCATAAAAACGGTACAGCGCGATCCGAGGTCGACCGGGTGTTCGGCAAATAATGCCTGATTGGCAAATTCTTCGATTCGTAAGCCCATTGAGCTGGCAAACGTATCAAGAAAAGAGCCGCATCCGGACGAACATGCTTCGTTCAGCAAAATATTATCGATCGTTCCGTCTTTGATTTTTAGGCATTTCATATCCTGCCCGCCGATGTCCAGAATGAAATTAACACCCGGAAGAAAAAAATCAGCTGCTTTGTAATGAGCGATCGTTTCTATTTCACCGATATCGATACCAAGAGCGCTTTTCAACAAACCTTCGCCATAACCTGTAACGGCGCAGTATGTGATTGCAGCATCTTTTGGCAGTTTTTCGTATAAATCACTGAGTGCTTTCGACCCTGATTTCAAGGGACTGCCTTGGTTGCTTGCATAGCTCGAATATAATAGCGCCCCATCCTCATCAATCAGTGCCAGCTTTGTTGTTGTAGAGCCTGCATCCAAACCCAGAAAACATCGGCCGGTGTGTGTTTCAAGCGGTTTTCGCGTGACGGTATTCTGCTGATGCCTCGAAACGAAGGACAGGTATGCTTCTCTGTTTTCGAACAATACCGGAAGTTGCTTGATCTGGTGGTCCGGTTGCACCTTTTCGAGTCGAGCGAGCAGCTCTGCAAAGGAAAGCGCAACCTCCTCTTTTGCAAGTATGGACGCGCCAAGCGCTACATATAATTGTGAATCTGCGGGGAATACAATCTGTTCGTCCGTCAGTTTCAAAGTTTCGATAAAACGTTTTCTCAGTTCCGAAAGAAAAAACAACGGTCCGCCCAAAAACGCAACATTGCCGCGGATCGGTCTTCCGCAGGCAAGTCCGCTGATCGTCTGAATTACGACAGCCTGCAATATTGAGACTGCAATATCTTCTTTTGCAATTCCTTCATTGAGCAGCGGCTGTACGTCTGTTTTTGCAAATACGCCGCATCGCGCCGCAATCGGATAAATCATTTTGGAGCGCTTCGCCATTTCGTTCAGACCGCTTGCATCTGTCTCGAGCAATGATGCCATCTGGTCGATAAACGAGCCTGTGCCGCCTGCGCAGGTGCCGTTCATTCGCTGTTCGATGCCACCCTGAAAATAGGTAATTTTCGCATCTTCTCCACCGAGTTCAATCGCTACATCTGTTCTGGGATGATGCCTGCGAATTGCTTTTGCGCACGCAACTACTTCTTGTACAAAAGTCACGCCGAGTTTTTCCGCGAGCTTCATACCGCCGGAACCGGTAATTACTGTACGGACACTGCAATCCCCGTAAGAAGAGCTGATTTCGCTGAGAATATCCTTTAGTTTTGTCGGAATATCCGCATAATGCCGTTCGTATTTACTGAATATATTTTGATTGTTTTCATCCAGGAGTGTTGCTTTCAAAGTTGTGGAACCGATGTCGATTCCCAAGAGCAATGTTTGTGTATGTTCTGTCATTCCATTCACCCAAGCTTGCGAAATTTCGCAGCGCTTTTCTTTGTCGGTTCATTATAAACCAACCCTGTTACCTTTTGCAAGTGGTGTAAAGAGCAGATTCAAAAACCAGAGAGTCCGTTTACCTTTATTTTACGCATTGCCCGCTTATTATTTCGTTTTTACGCCACGGAGCGCCGTTTCTATGTCTTTTAATGTATGCACAGGAGTATGACAGGCGTTGTTTTCGCACAAATAATAGGTCGTGGTCTCATCGGCTGTCAGGTAATTCTTCAAAAATGGCATTAGACGGGTCATTTCGGCTTGGTTTTCTGTGTTTAAATAAAGCACATTCAGTTCCGGCATAAATCTGTCGTTCAAAAATTGTTGTAGTTCATCCATTTTTTCTTGCTTCTCAAATATGCATATCAGTTCTTTCGACGGGTGCAGGCTCATCATACCTGCCAGTGCAGCAAAACAGTAACCTGCCGGGAATTCTGCAATTTCGCGTGCCAGAAAATCCAATTGTTTTTTTGTCTGCTCCATATAGTCGCTGTTTGAGCTCAGTGCCGAAATTTTCCACATTACATATGCGGCAGCAGAGTTTCCGGACGGTATTGCGCCGTCATACACATCTTTCGGTCGCAGAAACAATTGTTCTGCACTTTCTGCATATAGCCAGAATCCCCCATGTGATTCATCGAAAAATTCACGAACCATCATGTCATACAATTCCAGTGCATCCGAAAGACATTCCGTGTGGAATGTTGCGTTGTACAATTCCAATAATCCCCAAACACAGAACGCATAATCATCCAGATGTCCCATCCCTTTTGTCTGTGCGTTACGATAGCTGACAAAGAGCATACCGCGCCTGTCGATCATTGTATTCTTAATAAATCGTCTTGCTTTCTCAGCGGCTCCGATCATATCGGTATTGCCCAAAATTCTCCCAGCAACGGAAAGACCCGAAATCGCCAGCCCATTCCATGCGCTCAGAATCTTGTCGTCTTTTCCGAGAACCGTCCTGGTTTTGCGGTATTCATAAATTTGATTTCTCATGATTGCGATATCCGAAGGAATTTCATCATACAGTGAATTTTCAAGCAGATTCGGAATACTCTTTCCTTCAAAATTCCCGAGTTTTGTTATCCCGTAAAACGCACAGAAACGCTCGCCGTTTTCTTTCCCTAGAATATGCAGCAGTTCTTCCTTTGAAAAAACGTAATATTTGCCTTCTTCACCGTCACTGTCGGCATCTTGCGCACAATAGAATCCACCTGATTCGTCCTGCATTTCGCGCTGCAGATAAATAAATATTTGTTCCGCTGTTGTTTTGTATACAGGGTTTTTCGTAATTTGGTAAGCTTCTGCATATGCAATCAGCAAAAGAGCATTATCATAAGAGCATTTTTTCAAAATGCGGTATGAGCCAACGTTGATCGGTCGCATATCGAGAAAATCCAAATCCGATGTGATCCCAAATGCCGCCGCGATACATCTGGATCAACGTTTTTTCGGCCATTTTCAGGCTTTCCTCTTCGTTCGTAAATGCGTAATGGCGCAATAAAAACAGTATATTTTGCGGTGTCGGAAATTTCGGTTTCTGTGTAAATCCGCCGTTTTGAGCGTCAAACATCATTCTCAGCTGATGTGCGGTATTTTTTGTAATTTCGTCAGAAAACGAGTTTTCGTCGTGCGCTGTTTCTTTCGATAAGATCTGCGCAATTTCATTGCCGGAAGCAATCAGCTTTTCGCGCTCATTTTGCCATTTATCCGAAATGAGTTTTAAAATGTCAATCAAACCCGCAGTTTGCGGATAAGAGTGTTTTGGAAAATAAGTACCCGAAAAAAAAGGCTTTGCGTCAGGCGTCATTACAATCGTCAGCGGCCACCCACCGCTTCCGGTCATTGCCTGGCAGACGCTCATGTACACGCTGTCTATATCAGGACGTTCTTCTTTGTCTACTTTTATGCTGACAAATCCATTGTTCAGCAGACTTGCAACTTCATCGTCTTCGAATGATTCGTGCGCCATCACATGGCACCAGTGGCAGGTACTGTATCCGATGCTCAAAAAGATCGGCTTGTTTTCTAATTTTGCTTTTTCAAATGCTTCGTCTCCCCATGCATACCAATTCACCGGGTTTTCGGCATGCTGAAGCAGATAGGGGGAAGTTTCATGAACCAAATTGTTTGTCATATCCTCTCCTCCTTTTATGAAGCAGTATAGCATAAATCTCATTTCAACTGTGTATGAAAGTCACATTTGCATTTTATCAGGCATTCAATATGAAAAGGATAGACTTATTTTATAACAGAATGAGGTTATGAGCTGAGCGTATGTCCGGAAGTATTTATATTAAAACAGCGAACAGAGCTGGATATGACTCAAAATGCGTTGGTGCAAGCGGTAGCTGTTTCACGGCTGAAGAAAAAGGCGGCGGGCGAAAAGCCGCCCGCCCCGATCTGCTGTTAATATGTATAGAATTTAAACCAACAAGTCATTCAAACAAATGATTTTGCAGCCTTTACTTTCATAATAACGCAGCATTTCGTCAATTTTCCTTTTATCATAACTGGTAACGCAATCGGACAGGACAGTAACGCCATAATTCGCTTTGCGTAAGTTGTAGCAGGTCGATTTAACGCAGGCAACGGCATCTGCTCCCGCTATGTAGAAATCACATATTTCATTTTTACTGATAAAGTCTGCAAATTCTTCACTGCTTAATGCGTTTCCTTTAGATTTTGTGAAGATATTTTTTGATACTATTTGCAAGTCAGAAGCAAATTCAGACCCGTATGTATTGGGTTTAAAAGTCCTCGTGCCGGCTGATAAATTTTCATGCCGTATATAAATAACATGAATATTTTCCTTGACTGCCCAATCAATCGCTTGATTGATATTGCCAATCACATCCTTATAATTCTTTGTGATGTCGTTTTGAATATCGATTATTACGAGCGCTTTTTTCTGCATAATGTTTCCTCCCGATCGGAAATTCGTTTTGGTTGCTATTTTATTATAGCTTGCGATTGTTGACATATGTATGAGAAAAGACTTCGAACGCTTTCTTCTGTCAGCTTCCTTCTGGATACTGCTTCGTCCATTCTGCTTTCCGCCTTTCAGTCCTTTATCTTTTCGCTGACTATCATATTACTTGCTTTCTTTTTCGATAATAACGGTTGCAGCAAATTCAGTATCCCGCTCAGCAGAAATACCAATCCGTATTCAATCACCGGAATCCATGTGATTTCATGGATTCTTCCGAACGAGCGCACACCGAGCAGTAATCCGGAGTATACGAGAACCACGCCGATCACATAAATGCTCGTCCAGGATACGATTGCTTTTTTGGAAAGATTCAATCCATACAGCTGTGTCACAGCAAAAATGAGACCGAACCCGAAGAAGAACATCGGCCAGATTCCGTTGTTCTGAAGAATCGCCACCATCGTACCATGGAACAGTACGATGATTTCCAATGTAAAGGTCCATAACGGTGTCTGGTGCAGTTTCGTGTAAGCCATGGATAGCTGCACAAACAAGAGAAACATATAGAAAAATCCGATCAGATGTCCCCAGGTATTTTCCATCGGGTGAAACCAGAACGTGTAAATCAGTGCCCAGGCAATATAGATCCCGTGATATCGGAATACGGGCGCCGCAGACTTCGTCACAAACGAGATCTTCTTTCCGAAGAATAAACCGCGTCTGCCGTTTTCCATCAGCAGAATCAATACCAGCATCCCGATGACCGAAAACTGCGAAGACCATACCGGCACGTCTTGTGCCAGTCCGTCGTACCACAGCGCAGTCTGTACAAAGTGAAGAAGGATAAAAAGTAAATTGACCGCCAGAAGCAGCACATTGTGTTTTCTCACGTCAGCAGAATCCGCTTCATGTGCTTTTCTGATTCGGTAAAGCAAAAACCATACGGTTCCAAGATGCAGTATAAACAGGCTCCATGCGCTGATCCGTCCGGCGGCGGTTGCTTGCGGCAATTTCCAGTAATACCAGGCTGCCCCGGTATCGGGCAGATGTTCTGTCCCTGCGAGCGTCATTCCGAAAAAATAGATCGCAATGCTCAACAAGGCGCATACGGCAATTGAAATTCCAAACAGTTTTTTCTCGCTTTTTGACATAATTCTTCTCCCAATATCTTCATAATATAATCATTATAAAGCAATGCTGAGTTTTTTTCAATTCTTTCGATAACGGACGGAATTGTTATGAGATGTGCTCATATTCTTTCTCAAATCATCAATTATGATATAATATCAATATATGAAACAGAAGGTGACTTGGATGCAAAAGAAACCGTTTCGATGCATGAAAGATCTGGAACTGTTTGACTCGCTGAGCGAACAGGATAAAAGCAAAATTGTCGAATTGACCCGCAGTAAGTACTATAAGCGCGGTGAGATGCTTTTTTGCGAAGGAGATCCGCTCAATTCCATTTATCTGATCTGTTTTGGTCAGGTATGGCTGACCAAAACATCCGAAGCGGGAAAAGAAATCATTTTGGATATTCTTGATCCCGGGGATATTATGGGAGAAAACACTTTTTTAGAGGATTTGGAATGCAACATCAATGCCCGTGCGGAACAGGATACGATGATTTGCGTCTGCGATACGAACGATTTCTATGAACTGCTGAAAAATCCTGATATTGCGGTGAAGCTCATCAAGAGACTGAGCGGGAAAATCAATCAGTATTCCAATAATATTGCCGATCTCTCTTTTTATGATGTACGTGAGAGGGTGCTCAATCTTCTGGTACGTCTTTCGGAAAAATATGGAGAAGAGAGAGAGAAGGGCTCCTTCATTAATCTGTACATCAGTCATGATGAAATCGCACAGATGGTCAATGCTTCGCGCGTTATGGTAACCAATGTTATCAAAACCCTCCGGGAAGATGGTTACATCGAGGTCATCGACCGCAAGTTTCTACTTCACCCCGAACCGTATGCCATCGCATGACGGCTTCTGGGTTGCTGCAGAATTTTGCGGTTTTTTTTATTTTTTTTGTTTTGGTAAACTGCTTTACAGAAATTGCAGCAGTTTTGGGTTATACTCCGATCATAAAACCAAGGAGGGTACCTAAAATGAATGTAAAAGAAGAAATCAGATCCCAGATTGCAGGCGCACTCAAGGATGCAGCCTTTCCGATTGCCGCTCCCGAAGCGCTTCTTGAGGCCTTCCCGAACGGTGCGGAAACGACTTGTGAATGCGGTGATATCTGCATCAAAGCCGGGGATGCAGGGAAAGTGCTCACAATGAATGATTTCCCGTTTACTTCCGCGCAGCAAGTCGCCGATACGATTGTTTCTCGCGTCGAGCTTTAAATCAAATTATTTTGCCGACAATACTTCTGTGAAATAGCAAAAAGAGATGCCTCGCCTACAGCATCTCTTTTTGCTATGAATCATCCTTGGTTTTGTATTTGATTTCGAATGAACCGACTTTGATTGCTGCTCGCAATGCACCGACATGATGCATTGCGCTTGAAAGGTCAAAGGGATATACCCCACATTCTTTTTTATTTTTTCCGCTCTGTTTCTATTCCATCTCCTCAATCACCGACGTTCCCCTCCCGCTTGCACCTTCCGTCCACTCCCAATTTTCCCGCAGCTGCAATCTTCCGTGTTCCGTTCGTTCTGGAACGGAATGGCAGATGCCAGCCCGCATCTCATGATTCAGATTGTAATGCCGATACCGAAAGTCGAGCGCTCCGTTTTCGTCCAAAGTTCCCACCAGCACTCCCGCACGTATTTGACCCCCGTGATAATCCGCCCATACGATGTTCCCGTTCTGATGATAATGAAATACGGTGGTTTCGGATACTTCTCCGTTTCCTGAGTTCTGAATGGTTCTGAAGAAACGGTTATTGTAGTTACCGCTGTTTTCAGCTGACTTAAATATTTTTTCCATTTTATGATAACAAAGCACATCGTCATTATCCAATGTGACGGTTTGGTAGTGCAAACTGTAATACCCTCGATTCAGATACATATTATATGCGGGCAGTGACGAGTCGATGACCGCGCTTGCGTATTTATTTGAAACGATATCTTCCAGAAAATCCATCATTTGCGTTCCGTAACCTTTACCCTGATGCTCGGGTAATACGAACAATCGCTTGATTCCGTTTTCTTCGATCGTTCCCGTTGCCACCAAAGTATCGTGGTCTTCAAGCAAGTAGACGTTTTCTTCCATAATCTCTTTTTGGATTAGTTCTGTTCGGTGATAATGCTTCATAAAGCTCACCGCTCCGTTCGGATAGTAATGAGGATAGACTGTATCTATCGTTTCATGAACAATACGGTAAACCATTTTCATGTCGTTTGCAGATGCTTTTCTGATATTCATTTTTGCCTCCCTACAAAAAATCCCGCTTATCAGCGGGAAATGAATTGTTAGAATACACTAATTGATTTTCTGCATGATCTTTTGCATCTGAGCAATAAACACTTCTCCGGGTTTGTAGTTGTATCCCTGCTGAGTAACAATGCACACATTGGCGTTGTAATCATTTTCTTTAATATTAATGACTCGAATGTGATCCGAATTATATTTTTTTACAAATATCGAAGGCAGAATGGTAACCAGATCGGAGTTTCCGATCACTTCCACAATAAAATCAACCAGCGAACTCCGCATGGTGACATTTGGTGTAAATCCTGCTTTTTGGCTGTCATTTCGCAGTGCGGTCATAAAAGTAAAATCATCGTTGAGCATCAAAAAGTGCTCTTCTTTCAAATCTGCGTATGATATTGTTTTCCGTTCAGCCAAACGATGGTTTTTATTGCAGATCAGCACCTTCGTATGTTCCGTGTTCGGTATCGGATAAATAGAAAAATTCGACGTTTCAAAAAAAAGCGGAGATACAACGAAACCGATATCGAGTTCGTCGTTCATTACCATTTTCTGCAGCTCCACTGATCCGCTCTCATGAAAATTCAAAATAATATCAGGGTATTCTTTAATAAAGTCCGTAATTGCCGGAGCAAAAAAACAGGTTGCAAACAATTGTGAAATACCGACGCGAATGCATCCTTGATGACCGGTCTTTTTTTCAAGAAAAAAATTAATGGTATCACTGTGAAGCATCAATATTTTCACAGCACGTTCGTACAAGTCTCTTCCGTCTGGGGTTAGCAGCAATTGTTTATTGGTATAGTTGAACAACGCAGCGCCGATGTCCTGTTCCAGCTGTTTGATGGCGGCGAACAACGCAGGCGGAGAGAGATAGAGTTTTTCACTTGCGATACGGTAGCTTTTGTCATCAGCCGTCTGCACAAAATACCGCAGTTGTCTGATATCCATACGCGCTCCTATGGAACAATTTTATATTCATCTTATAATAGTTTCTATCATTATGCAATATTTTTTAATATGAATTAAATATAATTTAATTTGTTAAATTTTGGATTTGTGCTAAAATATTAATGAAGTTCAATCATATTTCCTAAAAAAACTGGCAAAGGAAGCAAATATGGATTTTGTAAAAATCGAAAAGAAGGGCAATGTCGGAATCGTTACATTGGACAAGCCGGATACGATGAATGCGCTTAATTCTGTTGTATTGGAAGAATTGAAACAGGCAGTCGATCAGGTGGAATCCGACGACGAAATTTTCGTGGTGATCTTGACCGGTACGGGAAGAGCATTCGTTTCCGGTGCCGATATCGCAGAAATGTCAACCAAAACACCGCTTCAGGCAAAAGCGTACTCTTCAAAAGGTGCGAAGCTTTTCCGACGCATTGAGTTGCTCGAAAAACCTGTGATCTGTGTGCTCAACGGGATTGCATTCGGCGGCGGATGCGAGCTTGCAATGAGTTGTGATATTCGCCTTGCAGGAGAAAAAATTAAAATGGGACTTCCGGAAGTTACTCTTGGTATTACTCCGGGATTTTCAGGTACGGTCAGACTCCCCAGACTGATCGGTGTTGCGAAAGCGAAAGAGTGGATTTTCAGCGGAAAAATTGCAACTGCGCAGGAAGCTTTGGAAGTAGGTTTGGTAAATGCTGTCTATCCGCACGACGTTCTTATGGATGAAGCACTTGGTTTGGCGCAAAAAATTGCCGCAAATTCACAGTCCGCAATCAGACTTTGCAAAGATTTGTTGGGACACACTTTAGAAATGGATATCGACTCCGCAATTGATTTGGAAGTGAATGTCGAAGCATTGTCATTCGGTTCTCATGATCAGATTGAAGGTATGGCGGCGTTCAAAGAAAAACGAAAAGCCAATTTTAATCAGTAATCCATCGGATTTAATCCGAATTATATCAAGTATTCAAAATAAAAATATTATCGGAGGTTATGATGAACCAAAAACCATTAGCAGGGATTAAAGTAATCGAAATGTCCACTTTTGTAGCAGGACCGATTTGTGCCCGCATTCTTGCCGATTTCGGCGCAGACGTAATTAAAGTGGAGCCCCCTATGGGAGATCTGATCCGCTTTAATGGCGCATCGGAAGGAAGAAGTGCGGATCTCAGAGAAAACACGACGTTTGACTTTGAAAACGCTAACAAACGTGATATTGCATTGAATCTTAAAATGCCGAAAGCAAGAGAAGCATTTGATAAAATGCTCGCCGGCGCAGATGTATTTATCACCAACTGGAGAGAAGACGCACTCAAACGCCAGGGTCTTGAATATGAAAAAATTAAAGCAACCAATCCAAAACTCGTTTATGCCACCATGAGCGGCTACGGTACCAAAGGACCGGACAGAGATCTTCCCGGTTATGACTACACCTCGTTCTTCGCAAGAGGCGGACTGCTTGGTACGCTGTATCAAAAAGGAACGGTTCCGTTCAATAACATTCCCGGTATGGGCGACCATCAGGCAGGAATGTACCTTGCATTAGGGGTTATGATTGCTTTGTTCGGTGCTCAAAAAACAGGTAAAGGCGACCATGTTTACACAAGCCTCTACCATGCATCCGTGTATTCACAATCACTTATGATTATGGCTGCACAATATAAAGGACTTGGCGAAGTATACCCGATTGACAGAAGATACAGCACAAATCCGCTTAATGTAGCTTACAAAACAAAAGACGACAGATTTATTATGATCAGCATGCCGCCGTATGATCTCTTCATTAACGGGTTCTTCAAGTTGATCGGCAGAGAAGATCTTGTCGACCATCCGGTCTATACAAAGATGGCTGAGCTTTCGAAAGAAAAAGCTGCTTACCAGGTTTATGATGTGATTTGGGAAGCCTTTGCAAAGAAAGATTCGGAAGAATGGAAAGCAATCCTCAGAAAAGCAGATATTCCGCACTCCGTCTGTTATGTTTGGGAAGAAATTCTGGAAGACGAACAGGCATGGGCAAATGACATTTTCTACAACATGCACTATACAACCGGAAATGACAGAGCGCTTGTACGTACACCGCTCTTTATCGATTCCGTTGGTTTGCCGGAATATAATGAAGCACCGCAACTCGGAGAAAACGGGCCTGAAATTCTGAAAGAACTTGGCTATACGGATGCTGAAATTGCTGAAATGGAAGCGAACAAAGAATTGATCGTAGACAGAAGATTCATCTAGTCGAAAGGAAGCAATCATGGGAAAAGCATTTGAAGAATACAAAGTAGGCGATACGTTCAGCTGGGGCAAGACGATCACCGAAACGGATGTCGTAATTTTTGCAGGCATCACAGGAGATTTTAACCCCCTCCATACCAACGAAGAATACGCGAAAAAGAGTTTCTTTAAAGGCAGAATCGCACACGGTCTTCTTGTAGAAGCGATTATGGGCGCCGCCGGCGCGCAATATTTCCAGGGCGCGTATCTGGGACATACGATGAGTTTCAAAGCACCGGCTCGTATTGGTGATACCATTACGGCAAATATCGAAATCGTGAAAATTCGCGAAGACAAACAAATTATCACTTACAAGAATGTAGGTACCAATCAAAACGGCGATGTTATCGTTGAAGGCGAATGTGTTATTAAATACATGTAGCAACCAAAGCAGATAAAACAAAAATATTAATCCACAGTCTTCTTTATGAAAATCGTGGGTTCAACAGCACAAAACCCGCAAACAGAGATTGATCTCAGTTTGCGGGTTTTTCATATGTTTTGCAGTGGTTATTCTTATCAACCGAAACATAGGTTCAGCAGCCGGCAATCATTATTATGGCTTATATTAAATCAGACAACAGAATTTCTGTCAATCAGTCGGTCTGTTTTTTCGGCGATCTCTTCATAATGATCGATTTTATAATTGATGACACGCATACTGTCCGTGAGTTTTCTTATTTTTCTTTCCAGAAGATCCCGTTGCTCGATCAGAAGCTCTTTGCGTGAAGCAATCGTTTCGTCTCCTTTTTCCGCCAGTTTCACGTATGTACGGATTGTTTCTATCGATATCCCCGCATTGCGCAGACATACGATAAAATCAATCCATCGCAATGAAGTTTCATTGTAGTCTCTTATACCGGAGGCTGTTTTTGGGACAGGCGGAATCATGCCGATTTTTTCATAATATCGAAGGGTATCGGCGGAAAGACCCGATGCAATCGCAGCTTCTTTTATTTTCATGACACCTCTTCCCTGCGAAAATTCTTTAGATTAAGCACAATCTGCATTTGTGGTTTTAGCGTCCGCTTGGGGTTTTTTCGAATTGATCGCCGATGACTTTCAGATGCTTTGTAATTTCAATATGCTGCGGACAGTGATGTTCGCATTTTTTGCATCCAATGCAGTCCGACGCTTTTCCTCTGCCGAAAATGGCTCTGTCATAATAAAGCTGTGAAGAAAAATTTTTCGGATCAATGGTATAGGAATTATATATTGCAAACATGCTGGGAATATTGATCTGTTTCGGGCAGTCTTCCACGCAGTACTGGCATGCGGTGCAGGGTATGGCAATCGAAGCATGCAAAGCTTCAACAATACGATCCAGTAAATCGCGTTCTGAGGCGCTTATTGTTTCGGAATGGGAGAATATCCCGGTATTTTCTTTCATCTGGGCGAAATTGCTCATTCCGCTGAGCACCATCGTTACACCGTCCAAGGAAGCGGCGAAACGAAGCGCAAGCGAAGCTGCGGTGGTGTTCGGATCCTGTTCATGCAGCAATCCAGCGGCTGCAGGCGGCAGATTTGCAAGCACGCCGCCCTTGATCGGTTCCATAACAATGATCGGTTTCCCATGCTTTCTGAGTGTCTCATAGCATTTGCGTGATTGGATGCTGTTGCTGTTCCAGTCGAGATAATTAATCTGAATCTGCACAAAATCTACTTCGGGATGTTTCGTCAAAATTTCATCCAGCAGCAGCGCATCGTCATGAAAGGAAAACCCGACTTGCTTCGCGCGTCCTTCCTGTTTCAGTTTTGCAATATATTCAAAACCGCCGAGTGATTCACTGTCTGCATATGTGCGCTTACCGAGGTTATGCAACAGGTAATAATCGAAATAATCCACACCGCAGCGATCCAACTGCGTTTGAAAGGTTGTTTCGTATTCCTCGGTTTTTTTGATCAGAAATGTCGGCATTTTGTCGGCAAGCAAAAATCGGTCTCTTGCGTGCCGTTTGACAACGGCATCTTTAAAAGAACCTTCCGACAGTCCCATATGATATGGATATGCGGTATCGAAATAAGTAAAGCCTTTTTCGATGAAATAATCAGTCATTATTTCGACCTGTTTTTGATCGATGCTTCTCGGGTTGTCATTTTCTGTAAGCGGCAGACGCATTCCGCCAAATCCCAGTTTTTTCATAGATAGGCCTCGTTTCAATCATAATATAGTCTATCATACACCATGAAGTATACTCTAAGTCAACAGAAAATCGATTATTCTTGACGGAACATATCGTGGTATTTGTTTTACGCTGTATTCAGTCCGAAACGAGTTGTTTTCCGAAAGCGTATGCTTTTTCGCAATCGAGCGGAAACTGCTCCGATCTCTGCTTTTCTTTTTTGAGCAAGTCAAACCGACCGACTTCATATTCCCCGTAGTTCGAAAATTGGTAGGTATCACAGGAAAGCATGAATGTTGAGGGTCCACTGTAAAACCTTTCCAATCTAGTCTGCATGGATGCAAATAGATTTGTAACCCCCAACTGACTCAACGTTTCTTGCGGTGCATTCATCGTATAGATAAAACCGGTTTTGATTGCCTTGTTATAATATAACTTTCCTTCTCCATCGTAGGAAAGGATCGAGAACATCATACGTTCCATCATGCTCAATAGTTCACCTGTAACATTTGAAAAGTAAATCGGGGAACCCAGCAATAGTGCATCGCATTGCAAGATAGCTTCTAAAATCGGGCTTAGTTCATCCTTCACGGCGCAATGTCCCCGCATATCTGACTTTTTCTTTTTACAGGCAAAGCAGCTCGTACATCCTTGAAAATTTAAATCATATAGATGAATCAGCTCTGCTTCGGCTCCCATGCTTTGGGCGCCTTCCACTGCTTTTTTCAGTAATGTAGCTGTGTTCCATGTTCTTCTGGGGCTTCCGTTGATCACGATCAGTTTCATAAATACCTTCCTTATCCATCGTTCTGATTTCTTCGCCTTTCATGCCAGGTGTAAACAAATCTTTGTTTTGCTTACAGTTCAATTTTCGGTCAGCGTAAATTTCCATGCACAGCTGCAGGTATCATCGCGTACCTCAGGATAACAGCTGAGACATTCGCAAACAATTCTATTATCAATAATCGATGCAAAACCGGAATATTCGATTATCCCGACTGATTTGCATGGGTGGTAGTTCATTTTTTTACGGGCTCTTGCTGTTTGCACTCTGCATGAAAGAACCCTGTATGTCAGCACATTTCCCTCAATTGAAATCTCATCCCGATTAAGGTTGGCATAAAACCGATATTCCAATGCTTGTTTTAATCCATCCAGTCCTGCTTGCTCAGGCAAATTCAAATATTCTTTTATTCTTTTGGCTTCAATCACGGTAAATTGCTTCCAAGCCCTTGCGTCGTGCCGCATTGCTTCGTCCATTCCATATGCTTTTTCAACCGATTGAAACCAGACTCCGTCCATCGCCAGCCAGTTTTTCGAGTAGACTTCAATCAGATCTATCAGTTCATCACGAGATAAATTTTGGAGACGTTCTCTTGCATTCATAAAAATCCTTTCAGTGCCGTTGAATCATCGCTGTGATAATTCAGTATCTTGTTATCGGCATTATAACAAAAACGAGCGCTGCAAATAAAGAAAAACAGAGCAATGTTAAGATTACTCTGTTTTTCTGATAAACCTGAAATATTGTTATACTATACTGCAGGACGGCGCATCGGGCCTCTTCAGCAGATCCATTGCGATGCTGCGTAGCTTTGGCAGTTGGATTTTTCCGCTGGAAGTCAGCGGAAACTCATCCATATAAAGCACATATTTCGGTTGCTTAAAAAACGCCAAGTTTTTTTTGGTGTGCTTCAAAATATCTTCTGATTTTGCGCTCATTCCTTCTTTCAGGATAATGCAGGCACAGATTTCTTCCTGATACTTCTCGTCAGCAACACCGATTACCTTCACCTGGCTGACGTACGGCAGTTCCAAAAGTACATCCTCGATTTCTTTGGGAGAAATGTTTTCTCCTCCGCGAATGATCATTTCTTTGAGCCGTCCGATCAGATGAACATAATTGGCTTCATCCAGATAACCGATGTCTCCGGTGTGGAGCCATCCTTGTGCATCGATGGTTTCGGCGGTAACTTCGGGCATTTTGTAATAGCCCTTCATCACGTTGTAGCCGCGGACACAGATTTCACCTGACTCACCCGCCGCCAACGGTTGATTTGTGTGCTGATCAACGATCCTCAACTCCATATCCTCCATCACACAACCAACCGAAGTGGCGCGGGTCCTGATACTGTCTCCCGGTTTTGAAAACGTAATGGATGGCGACGCTTCCGTTTGTCCGTAGGAAACCATAATTTCTTTGTACAAGAATTTTGTGATGCGCTCAAATGTTTTTTCTGCACAGATTGATCCGGCAAGTTCGCCTTTA